>JBOGIN010000787.1:0-3494 GCA_050742275.1 Vicinamibacteraceae bacterium | reverse complement strand
CCCCTGCCACCCGGCATGGTCATCAGGCTTGGCTCGGACGCGCGGATGCACGATGAGGACAACACCGCGCAAATTTTGCGCAGTGAGCTGATTGAGGTGCGACAGGGGAGGCCACCATTGTACGAAGGGGTGCTGCTGTTTTCGCAACCTCGTGTGTAGTGAGAGAACCGAATGCTCATGGCGGGAATGTGCTTCCCGTTCCCTGGTCTGGATCGCCACCAATGTGGGGGAAGTAAGTATCGCGCAGGAGCGAGAGCGTTGCAGAACATACCAGCAATCACACACGCTTCCCAATGTGTCCCGCCGCGACAACAGGTGGCATCGCCCTTGTTATCACACGGGGGCCACCACGATGGCGACCCCCGGGGTGCGTCGATGACGAAACTCCCGCGCTGGCGCCGCCTAGCTTGAAGAACGCGGGGACGCTCCAGCTGCTGTCGGTGCGCCGGCTGATCGCGCCGCCCCCCGGCGGCCGCCGATCAGCACGGCTGCTTGACCACATTGGCGAAAACCGCGACCGCTTGGGCGCGGCTGAGCAGATCGGTTGGAATGCCCTTGCCGGGCGTTTCCATGACTGCGCGAAGCGCCTCCGCCGCCTCCCGTGATTCCTCGACGGCGTTTTCCACCTGTTCGGGACTGGGTCCGTGGCGTCCTGCGCCGCCGCCTTACCGGGCGCCCACAGCAAGCTCATAAGCAGTAACAGAACGACACATGCGTTGGTGCGTATCTGTGTTTCTCGCATAGTCAGCCTCGCGAATATCGCGGCACATGCCAGGCTGCACGGCTCACGTTGACGCCGCGTTTCAACCGTTGCGGCCCACCAGTCCATCCGCGTAGCTGTTTGCCGTAGAACGACTCGAGCAAGGACATGTCGAGATCCGCACTTTGTCGTGCCGCCACTGTCCGGATTGGCGACAGCGGAATTGCCGCGAATCGACCGCAGGGCTGCATCTCGCCCCGGCGCCGTGCTGGCACACCGCTTGCTCCCCTGCTGCGGCGGAAACGCGCGGTTCGTCGCGCTACCAGAGCAAGGAGATCCAGATGGAACCCGACATCATCGCAGGTCAGTGGAAACAGTTGAAGGGTGAAATCAAGCGCCGCTGGGGCAAGCTGACCGACGACGACCTCACGCAGGCGGAAGGAAGCATGGAAAAGCTCGTTGGCCGGATCCAGGAGCGGTACGGTTATACGAAGGAGCGGGCGCAACAGGAGGTCCAAGAGCTGATCAGCGTGCAGCCGTGAGCTGGTTGACGCTTGTCGCGCCGCCGAAGTGATGTAGCTCTTGGAGATGGGACATGGCCGCTTGGCGGCGCGACAGCGCAGGCGCGCGCTAGTTCTGACATTTCGCGTACCTGATCGAGGCCTTCAACCGAGACGCACCTCTGACGCGAGCGCTACCCACCGTCCTCGCCACATGACGACAGCATGCGGACCGAGGCCACTCTGAGGAACAAGGCTTCGGTGTTTGACATCTTCGACCTGTCTTCGCCGCGAGCTGACTGCTCGGTTTGACCAGTAGCACTGACCGAGCCTGTTTGTCCGGTGGTTTCCGTGGATCCTGCCGTGCCGACGCGGACACGCGTTTTGCCAGCGCCATCGATCTCGCCGTCCTGGCGTTCCAGTTCTCCCTTCACCTCTACGCGTCGACCCACATAGCGACGCGCGTCGACATGCGAGTCGAAGATCAACGGCAGCGACAGAACATCGTCCGACGGGCCGGGTGCGTCAGGGCTCTCCCTCCGCCCTGGTCGAGTCTGGCGCCCGTTCGCCGGGTAGGCCGCTCGAGCTGCATCCTCTGGCTCGAGCGTGTCCGATCCCGGCCGATCGATGGACATTGCCGCCGGCACGTAGGTGCCGGCATCTTCGGCCGCCCGAACGCACCCTATTGCAGTCGCGGCGGCGGAAGCTGCGCGCGAATCGGGCGGCCGCTGCCGCGCGGCGATCGGCACGGCTGTGATGCCCATCGCGAGACAGCTCGTAGCAAGCGTTACGGTCAGGATAGGCGCGGAAGCGCTGATGGTCGCATGATCTGCGCCTTGTTCAGCCACGTGGTCGATGCGGTAGATTCACCTACTTGACTTGACGGCAAGCGCAGCGCCGGCACCAGATTCGGCACGTCCATTGCTTGAGTTGAACGCAAAGGTGGCCGCAGCACCGCGGCTGCGGCCTGGATTCATGGTGATCAGGCAGGAGAAGACGAGTGCGGCGTCGGCTGGCTGATCCCTTTCTGTACGCTTCGGGTGCGGCCGCTGTCGCAATCACGGACACCCGTCGTGCGCCGTGGGAGCAGGCCTGGGCATCCAGCTCCGCAAGCTGGCCCGGCGCGGTTCGTGTCCCGCCGGACCAGCCGGAGAGTTATCTCGCTAGGTGCCGCCAAATCGCCCGGTCGTGACGTACTGCACGTGACCGCACGAGAACTCCAGTGCCCGTGTGGCGCTGACGATGCGGGCGGCGGGATGGTCGGAAGTCGACGCGCTCTCGGGCGGCTACGACGCACGGGAGCAAGCGGAACGGGCCACTCGAATCGAAGTAGGCCGTCGATTGTCTCGAGGCCAGCTCGGAGACCGTTGATGACACGTGAAGGACAGTTGGCAGTGCCGCTCGGGACCACACGCCACGACGGTGGCATCCCGGGCCTCCGCTCCAACGTGGGTGAGCCGGAGCGGCTCGCCTCGGTGATCGCCGGCGCCGTGCTGGTGGGTTGTGGGACGGCGGTCCCGCGCTGGGAACGCCTCGCGACGCTGACACGGATCGCGCTCATCGCTCGGGGTGTCGTCGGTTGGTGTCCGTTCAGTGCGCTGGCGGGGCGGGATACGCGCCACGGCGACACGCGACGCGAGCTCGGGGGTCCCCGCGGGATTGTGGTGACATACGCCACCACCGTGAACCGGTCGGTGGCCGACGTCTATCACTTCTGGCGCCGCTTGGAGAACCTGCCCCGCGCCATGCGTCACCTTGAGTCGATCACGCTCCTCGACGACACACGCTCGCACTGGGTGGCCAGAGGGCCAGCGGGCACCCGCGTCGAGTGGGACGCAGCCATCATTAATGAGGTCGAGAACAAGGTCATTGGCTGGCGCTCGCTGGAGCATGCCGACATCTCGAGCGCGGGATCGGTGAACGTGCGGGAGGCGTCCGGTGGGCGCGGCACCGAGCTGCGGGTACGGCTTCAATATGCACCGCCGGCGGGACGCGTCGGTGCGTGGATCGCTTGGATGGCGGGCGAGGAGCCGTCGCAGCAGATTCGCGAGGACCTGCGGCGCGTGAAGCAACTGCTGGAGGCTGGTGAGATCGCCACGACGGAGGGCCAGCCCACCGGACACCGCCGCACACCTGGGAGCGCGGCATGAGGGCGGTTTGCTGGCACGGCCGCCACGATGTGCGCGTGGAGCGGGTCGCAGATCCCGTGATTCTCAATCCGCGGGACGCCATCGTGAAGGTGACGACCACCGCCATCTGTGGATCCGATCTTCATCTCTACGGCGGCTTCATTC
>JBOGIN010000786.1:0-3149 GCA_050742275.1 Vicinamibacteraceae bacterium | reverse complement strand
ACCAAGCTCTCGCCGTGGTCGCCGAAGAGCACCACCAACGTATTCTCGGTGAGCCCGAAGTCATCGAGCGCCGCCAGCAGCTCGCTCACGCCATCGTCCGCATGCCGGATCTCGCGGTCGTACAGCGCGGCGATGTAGTCAGGATCGGTGATCAAGCCGTCCGGTGAGCGCATCCAGGTATCGCGCGCCACGGCGCCCAAAGGGTGCTGCCACCAGGCGTCCAAGGCGTGATTGTTCGGATCGGTCGGATTGCCGTCGTAGAAGAGGTGTTGGTACCGCTCCGGCGGCTTGAAGGGCCAGTGCGGATCCCAGTAGTGCACCATCATGAAGAACCGCTCGTCGGCGTGGCTCTTCAACCAGGGAATGGCGCGCGCGTTCAGCTCTTCGCACGCGACATCGATGTACAGCGTGTGTCGCATGCTTGGATCGATGTAGAACTCGAAGCCACGCCGGAACCAGATGCGACCGGTAGCGAGATTGTCGAGGGCACAGGTCGTGTACCCCGAATCCAGGAGAATCTGCGGCAGCGCCGGCGCATCCCTCCCCAGTACATTGCGGGGACCGTGCGCCACGATGCCGTGCGTGATCGGGTGCTGTCCCGTGTAGAGCGTCGTGAACGACGGGTGGGTGGGCAGGCCTGCACAGATGCACTGCTCCGCACGCGCGCCTTGGGAGGCAAGAGCGTCCATCACCGGGCTCGTGGGCCGGTCATAGCCGTAGCAGCCCAGGTGGTCGGCGCGCAGACTGTCGATGGCAATCACGAGAATGTTCGGGCCGTCCTTCATACGTCACGTCCTTGGCAACACGCCAGGCAGGCCTGAACGCCTGCGCTACGTCGTTGGGTGTCTATACGCGCGGTCTAGAGACCGCGCGCTACACACCATTCTTGAAGTCGTAACGCGGGGGCTTTAGCCCCCGCGTCATGCGCACCCACTGGCGTCGCTCCGTTTACCAGCCTTCGAACGGATCGCAGAATCGTGGGGAGAAGCGAGCCTCCTTGATCTTTCCGCCGTCGAGGCGCAGCACGCCCCTGCCGGCAAGGCTCGAGAGCCGAAAGAACTGGAGCCGCTTCGACGCAACGACCAGGTCGACGGTCACCGCCTCTCGATCCGCAGTGATGGCATCGATCCGGATAATTTTCAGCTCCGCGGCGAAGCGCTCGCGATGCCATTCTTCGATGGCAGACTTGCCACTGTAGACGCCGGCGACGAAGTGCAACGTGGCATCGTCTCGGTACGCATCCACACAGCCCGCCAGGTCGTGAGCAGCAAACGCGTCGAAGTAGCTTTGCACGAACGCCGCCGACTCGCCTTGATCCAGACTCACGTTCTGCTCAGTCGTTGGATTCATGTGTCCTCCTTGTGTCCCGATCGCCGTGCAGCACACGCCGCATGAGCTGTCCGAAATAGAAGCGCTCGAACAGCTCTCCCGGCACGTGCCGCCGGAGGCCGATCACCGCCGTGGCTCGCCGCCCGACGAGGTATCGCAGCCGCGGCCGGCGCGCCGTGAGCGCACGATGGACGGCCTCCGCAACGTCTCGTGGTCGAATGGGAGATGAGCGAACGAAGCCGTCCGCAAGCGCCTCGGCGCGATGGAACCAGGTGGAGTACGGGCTGCGGGGATCGTTCGTCCCACGTCCAACGACGCGGTGTACGTTCCAGGCGGCCGTATTGACGATGCCAGGCTCCACCAGTGCGACCTGAATCCCAAAGGGCGCCAGCTCCAGGGCGAGTGATTCGCCAAACCCTTCCTGCGCAAACTTGGTCGCGCAGTACGCGCCGACGCCGAACGAGCCGATGCGACCAGCCACGGAGGTCATCATCACGATCCGGCCTCGCCGGGCGGCGCGCATGGCCGGCAACACGGCGCGCGTCACCGCCATCGTGCCGAAGACATTGGTGTCGAACAGCGTGCGCAGCTCATCGTCTGCCAAATCCTCGAAACATCCGCGGAGGCGTGTGCCGGCGTTGTTGACCAGGGCCCAGATGCCGCCGGTCTCCTGCGTCACCGTGCGCACGGCGGCTTCGATGCTTGCTGACCGCGTGATGTCCACCTCCAGCGTGCGCACCGAGACCCCACGCTCATAGGCACATCTCTCGACAGCTGCCGCGTCGGCGAGATTCGGCATCGAGGCGTACACCTGCATGTCGCGCTCGGCCAGATACAGGGCGGTCTCCAGCCCCAAACCGCTCGACGCGCCGGTAATCAGCACGCTCCTCGTCAAGACACACGCTCCCGCGCTCGCGGCCCGCGCGCCGTGTCCGCCTTCGCGCCGACGGCGTCTTCGACCAACGACGCTACCTGATTCGCGCCCCCATGCTCCGCGAGAGATCGCGCGAGACGCTGCGCCGCATCGCGAAATCGTCGATCGGTCAGCAGCCGCTCCGCCGCCGCTCGGAGACGCCCCGGCGTGCATCGGCGCGGTGACAGAGCCAGGCCGGCGCCACTTTCGACGACGCGGCGCGCGCTCTCCGGCTTGTCCCATTCGGTTGGGACCACCAGCAATGGGATCCCGAATTGCAGCGCGGTCAGCACGGTCCCGGCGCCCCCAGTCGTCACGACCAGATCGGTCACCGGAAACAGATCGGTATGCGGAACCCACGGCTCCACGCGGATGTTGGCTGCCAACGGTCCCAGATCCAGGCCCTCCGGACGCCGGTGTGTGCCCGTCGTCATGACGACGTGACACGCCGTATTCGCCAGGCCGCGGGCGGCCGCTCGCAAGAGCATGGGTTGGCGCGCATGCACCGTGCCCTCGCACACGTGCACGACTGGCCGGTCTCGCGGCAGCTCGGCCACCCAGGCTGGCGGCGGCCGGTCGTGCGGCTTGTTCCAAATGCACGGCCCGACGTACTTGACGGACGAAGGGAGATCCCCTCGCTGATAGTCGAGCTCCGGCACGCTCGTGACGACGTAGAGCGCCATGCGGCCGGCTTGCGTCGTCGGCGACACAACCAGCGGCGGAAGCTGGTACGCGCGCCGCACGTCGTTCACCCGCGCCCTGAAGCCGCGTGTGGCCATTGCCAGCAGGACACGCGCCGCTCGTGCGAGACCGCGCGTACGCCAGTCTCGCGGCGGCGGCAGCCCAAATCCCGGCGGCGGCGCATCCGGTCCGGGCAGAAAGCACCCCATTTGGAACTGCAAGATCA
>JBOGIN010000785.1:0-6975 GCA_050742275.1 Vicinamibacteraceae bacterium | reverse complement strand
ACCGCCTTATGAGCACCTGCCTCACGCGCTCCCACGCTTCCTAACCCCTCCCTAACTCCGTAACCTGCACCCGATCAGACCCAATGCGTACCGGGATAAGATCCTTCACGAATAATCCGGGTTAGGGAGTTCAATCGTCGTTAAGTAGCTGAATGCAGCACCATTTACGGCGGTTCGAACAAACCCCTTTCCGTCGAACCCGATTCCCTCTGGAAAGAAGAGTTGCTGCAGGCGTTGTCGTTGATCGAGCGATGCTTGCGCCCACAGGTCTGATGCGCGCGGGAGCACGCGCTCGACAAACGCGAGAATCCCTTCTACGTCCAATTCTTCCAACTGCGAGCTGTGACGGTCGATTTGAGCGAGCGTGATTTCCTCGCGCGGGCGATCGTGCTGCCGGTCGTATGTGTCGACGTCGATCGTCCTCGCAAAGATGAACGCCGCGTCCAGTCTGTCGAGCTTCTGCTAAATCGCCTCCACCTGCGTTCCTTGTCTGCTGCGTCGCGTTTGATCGCGGCCTTGCGCTTCTGCCACACGCGCAACACTGACTCCTTCACGAGCCGCATGTAGCCCGGTGTGGGCTGCAACCGTCCGAGCTCTTCAACGAACAACCCTTCGAGCTTGGTCTTGCTGATGTTCACCGCTCTGCAGTGACTCCAGCAAGATCGCGCCGCAGACCGTGCGCGAAGACCCACGTGTGTCACCCACGTGTGTCACTCTTGACAATCGAGAGGTGACCGCGCTAGCTTTACTCTCGACAATCAAGAGTTACGGCTGGACGAGATGGGCAAACCCACTGATCTGCTGCAAGGTACGCTCGACCTCCTCATCCTGAAAACGCTGGCGCTCGCACCGATGCACGGTTGGGGCATTACGCTGCGCATCGAACAGATCTCCGGCAACGTCTTGCAGGTGCAGCCCGGCTCGCTCTACCCCGCGCTCCACCGCCTCGAGCACCAGGGATGGATTTCGGCCAGATGGGGTGAGACGGATGCAGGTCGCCGGGCGAAGTATTACTCGCTCACACGGGCAGGGCGGCAACAGCTTGAACGCGAAGCGAAACAGTGGCGCCGGCTGTCAGGCGCGGTGACCGCCCTTCTCGACACGGTCTGAGTCATGGCCATTCGACTGCATCATCGCATGCGCATGGCGCTCCGATCGTTCCTTCGGCGCCGCGCGGCCGAGCAAGAACTGGATGAGGAGCTCCAGTTCCATTTTGAGCACATGGAGGCACACGGCCACTCACGGCGTCGCATGGGTGGATTCGATCACGCCTGGACGCGCCGAGATGGCGGCCGCCAGCCCGATCTGGCCCATGCAGATCACCGCACCGGGCGCCGCCCAGCCAGAATCAGGTCAGGTGCAGCTCGTCTCCGGTGAGTACTTTCGAGTGCTGCGGCAGCGGCCGCAAATAGGCCGGTTGCTCGGTCCGAACGACAATCGCACCCTCGGTCAGCGTCCTGTGGCGGTCATCAGCGACGGCTACTTCCGCCGCACGTTCGACCGGTCGCCGGACGTGCTCGGACGCACGCTCGTCATCAACGGCGCCCCCGTCACCATCGTTGGCGTGGCAGCGCCTGGATTCTTCGGCACGACGTTGAAGAACAACAACGCGGATGTGTGGATGCCCGTGATGATGCAGGCGGACATCCGCTATGCCGGAAACAGGGCGAGCCACAATGGCGACGATCTCAAGCCGTGGCCGCCGCAACGCGAGATCGAGTGGCTCAACATCTTCGTGCGCGTCCCGGCTGGAAACGTAGTCGAGGTAGCCGAGGGGATGACCTTGGCCCTCCAACGTGACTACCGGCTGCGTATTGGCTACAACGATGATACAGAGCGCGCCAACGGTACCAGGCAACCAGGGTCAGGCTGACACCCGGTTCAGGTGGACTGTCCCGACTGCGTGACGATCTGACAACGCCGCTGCTCGCGTTGTTCGCGATGGTCGGCCTGCTGCTTGCCATCGCCTGCGCAAACATCGCGAGCCTGTTGCTCGCACGCGCAACCAACCGCCACCGCGAGATGGCGATCCGCCTCGCCATCGGCGCGGGACGCGGACGGCTCATTCGCCAGCTTTTGGTGGAGAGCCTGCTGCTTACGGTGATGGGCGGGAGCCTCGGACTGCTCTTCAGCTCCTGGGGCAGTCGAGCCCTGCTGGCGCTGGCACGCTACGGCAGCGCTGTCACGAATGGCGGTCTCGACCTCAGTGTTGACTGGCGCGTCGTGGGCTTCACGCTCGGTGTGTCCTTGTCCACCGGACTGCTCCTCGGCATCCTCCCAGCCCTGCGCGGTGCCGGTGTCGATCTCACGGCCGCCCTGAAGTCACAAGGACGGAGCGTCATCGGGAGTGCTGCAGGCAGCCGCCTTTCTGCCGGCAAGCTGCTCATCGCCGGACAATTCGCCTTCTCCCTGCTCCTCCTCGTTCTCGCGGCGCTGTTCGCACGGAGCCTGCAGCAGTTAATGCGCGTCGACATTGGCTTCGATCGCGATCGCCTCCTCGTCGCAGGTGTGGATCCGCATGCCGCGGGCTACAAGCCCGCCGAGCTGCCGGCGCTGTATCGTCGCCTCGTCGAACGCGTCGGAGCGGTGCCAGGTGTCACGGCGGCCAGTATGTCGAAGTTCGGCCCGTTCGGCGGGGGATACATCACCAGCAGCGGCTCGGAGGTCGAGGGCTATACGCGTCGGCGTAATGAACGGATCGTGACGGCCGAGGATTACATTACTCCCGGCTATTTTCGCACCGTGGGCCTGGCGATGAAGATGGGGCGGACATTCAGACCGCAAGACACGGCCCATAGTCGGAAGGTCACCATCATCAACGAGACCATGGCGCAGCGCTACTTTCAGGACCGGAACCCGATCGGCAAGCGCTGGGGGTACGGCACGAACTTCGACGAATGGGGCTTCGAGATCATCGGCGTCGTGCAGGACGCCAGGTATAACGATTTGAAAGATGATCTACCCAACATGGCCTACCTGCCCGTCGCCCAGCGGGCCGACGATTATCTGAACAGCATCGAGGTCCGGACCGAGGGAACCCCGGCCCCGCTCGCTGATACGATTCGCCACGTGCTGCATGAAGCGGAACCGCGACTTTCGGTCAGCTCCGTCGAGACACTCGACGGACGCGTCGTCCACACGATGCGCCACGAACGGCTTCTGGCCCGGTTGACCATGGGGTTTAGCAGTGTTGCCTTGTTCCTGGCGTGCCTCGGTCTCTACGGCACCATCTCGTACGCGGTCATGCGGCGCACAGCGGAGCTCGGTGTGCGGATCGCGCTTGGTGCGAGTCGTGGTGCGGTCCAGTGGCTCATCCTACGCGAGGCGCTGACGCTCGTGCTGATCGGGCTCCTTGTTGGGCTCCCGTCGGCCCTCGTTGTCTCGCGCACGATGGCGACGCTCTTCTATGGCATCCTGCCGTCGGATCCCGCTGCGCACGGAGCCGCTGTGGCCACGCTGATCACCATCGCGGCCTTGGCAGCCTACGTACCTGCAAGACGTGCTTCACGCGTGGATCCCATTTTGGCGCTCCGCGCAGAGTGACGCGTACTACGCGAACCGCGCTACCCCACAATTACTGCTTCGTGAGATCGAACAGCAACCGGTCCGATCGATTGCCCTTGGTCTGGCAGGAGCCCGTCACGGCGCTCTCGGGTCGCCCTGTCCTGGTGTTGGTGCTAGTGGTCGTAGCACTCGCCCCATCCTTCCGGCCTGCACGACACGCGACTGGATCCGGTCGAAGCACTCCGACACGAATGAGCCAACAGCTAGCCATCACGACAGGATCAGCAGAGACACCAGACGATACCGCTTGACACGTCCTCCAGGTTGCACGATACTATCCATCGATAGACGATGGGACAGAACGTCATGCACGGGTGGCTGAGCTCCTGCCAGGCACCCTCGAGATGCTGATTCTCAGAGTCCTACTGCGCGAGCGGCTGCACGGCTACGGGATCGCCCAACGTCTGAAGGTGTCGGAGAAAGTTTACACGACGAAGGGACGACACGTTCAACAAGAACAGCCAGGACAGCATCTATCGTCTCGGAGCGGCCGCCTTCTCGTCAATGATGAGTCACTTCGAAACGTATGAACGGGCGCTGTTTGCTGGGGTCGTCGAGGCCACGAGGTTCATTCCGGACTTCAAGCTTGACGAATGCTGTAGACGATTGGCGCGGGATTCCAACCTTGCACTGGACGTGAACCGGTTGTTCGCATATCGAGGGAGATCTGCTCCAATAGGACAGTTGCTGGCTGACAGTTTGGGCGGTTGGCATAATCCTTTACGAGTGAACGACCACTTCAAAGCGGTCGTGCCCGACTTGCAGTTTCTGAGTGGAGCAGAGACCGAACAACTGATCGTCCTTTGGCAGCTTCGGCACTCAATTGTGCACACGGGCAACTGGCTCACACATGCCGATGCCCAGAAGGTGGGTACATTGGCCAAGCTGGCGGATCGTCCAATTCTCTTGAGCGACACCTTCGTCGAGGCCGTAGCGCGCCGCCTTCACGGCATCGTGGGCCGAACTACCAAAGCGCTCGAAGCTAGAGTACTGGGCAAGGCTTTGGGGCTCCAGGGCGACGAGCGCAAGGCGCTCGAGTCGCTCTTCGAGGTCGAATCCCCACGCGTTTCGTGGCTTACCACGAAGCCAGAGAGAGACCGTTCTTGCCCAGACATCTCCCGGTGGAGCGTGCACGACGTAGAGCAGCTCAATCCCGTGCGCGAGTGATCAGGCGCGTTAGCAAGAGCATCTGACGCCGCGGGTGGTGGCGGATCAGTAGGTTCGAACTAGCCCAAATCTGGTGCACTACCTCCAAGTCGTTGATCCTAAAACGGCTGAAGATCCCCACACACGCCCGGCGTTCGACCACCACAGTCAGATCGGCTCGTCTCGCCAGATCCGCGACGTCGCCGGTCAAGATGACGTCATCGTACAGCTCGAAACTTCAGCGGGAACTCTGGATCTGGCTTCGGTTACGACGGCGCTGCTGTTGTCGTTGATGATCATGGTGGTGGTGAGGAGGAGGAGGAGGATGGCCACCGCTGTGTAACGCACGGCGCTCAGGAGGATCGGCAAGTTCATGATGACATCGGCCAGAAGATCGGCCTCGCTGCGGAGTAGCGAGTCATCTCGCCGGCACGCTTACCCGCCGCGGTAGGTTCATTGATCTTTCGTGGGGATCTGATCAAGGGCTGCGCCCCATCCGCTGAACGCGGTTGAGCCGCCCGCCAACTGTCAGCAACGCCTTGAATCAGGCGGCAATGCCGCGTGCCAGTTTCTCCCAGAGAGCGCGTTCGCGCTGGTGGGGATCGGCAGCCAGAGTGCGTTCTTCTTGGGTCAGATCGAGAAGAAACCGGAAGCCGCGCGCGCAATCGGCGGTGATTCTGTCCTTGTCTATCGTGACCGTCCGGCGCACAAGCTGGCCCGGTCGTTCCAATCGAAGTCACGGCCATCCTCAAGTTTCCGCAGCAGGCGCTCGGGATCGAAACTGTCCCGCGCCTGCCAGAGCTTGAGCACGACAAGCCTGCGCACGAGCGGCTGATCGAGCGGCCTTGTTGCGAACATCCCGAGGTCGTAGATGTCACGCGCCTTGCTGCGCTGATAGCAGGCGCGGATCTTTTCGGCGAGGACTTCAGGAAGGCTGAGACAGACGACCTCGGCTGGTGCGAACGGCAAATGGCCGAAGTAGCTCTGTTCAACCTGCGCGCGCCGTTCGACGGCCAGCGTTGGCGTTTCGCGGCGGCTGATCTGTAGCTTGATCTCGCTGCCCGCGGCATTCCAGTCGTGGAGGTAGGCGGCGTTGACGCCCCAGGACAGGCCGTCCTGCGTCTCGTAGTAGCCCTCATCGGGGATCGAGAACTGAGTGCCGTTAAACGGCGGCTCGAATGCCTCCATCATCGCGAGGATGATGTCTTCGTGGTCGTGTTCCTGGACTCCTGTGAAATCCAGATCTGTCGAGAATCTGCCCTGGCTGCCGACGAACATCTTCCGCAGGCACGTTCCGCCCTTGAAGGCGAGCCGGGCGAGAACTCCGCGCTCGGACAGGAGCTGCAGGAGGTAGGTCAGGATGATCTCTTTCTCCGCGATCATGATGTCGCGAAGCCCGGATTCCATGGCGTAGCGCTGGACCTGCGGGCGTGTGAGCATTCGTCTAGCGATCCTTTCTGATCGTCTTGCGCTGTCCCAATCCCGCGCTGCCGCGCAGTTCCTCCGCGCTCACATTGACGACCAGCCGCCAGGTCTCGTCGAAGCCGATCGCGTGCTGCGCGCGCGCGCGCGCGAGATCTGGCCCGAGCCACGTCTTGCGCGTGCGCTTCGAAACATCGAGCAGGTGCGCGCGCACGTTCTGCGGCACGTCAGCCTTGACGTGATCGAGCAGCCAGCCGACACGGTGGGGCAAGGGGCTTGAGGCGAACCGGTCTACATAGCTGGCCGCCTTCGTCCAGTCGAACCGGCGGCTGGCGTTCGCGAGTATCGCGGCGGCCTCGCCGATGCCACCGGCGAGCTCGGGATGGTCGACGCAATCAAGGGCTGTCTTTTCGCGGTCGGACATCATGACCTCTTGGCCGAGCACGTCGGCGGGCTCGAAGCCAAAGAACTTCTTGGCCGTTTGATTGACGATGCGCAGGCGCGCCTCTCCGACGCTCCTGTTGCGCAGCTTTGAGGGGGTCACCAAGAAAATAACGTTGCGATGCTGTGTCGTCAAACCGTAATGCGAGGCGGCCGTGCCGAAGCCGATGTAGTAAGGGTCTGCGACGCGGCTTGCGAGCGCGAGCAGATTACTGTCGCCGAGCGCGTCGGGACCCTGCTCGGGGGGAACGAGCACGTACTTGCCCCAGGTCGCGCGCTCCAGCCAGCCCTTTTTCCGTAAGCCTTCGATTACCGCATCCGCGGCTTTGGGGGTGCTTCCGAGGAGGTGGATGATCTCCTCGCGTGTGGTGTCGCGGCGGCCTTGCTCGGTCAGAGCAAGGA
>JBOGIN010000784.1:0-4393 GCA_050742275.1 Vicinamibacteraceae bacterium | reverse complement strand
AATCGCACAGCCCAGGCGCCCGATGGGCGTGTCTGCCACCGGGAACAGCGGCTCATCGTAGCCGTGCAGATCGTGCGGGCTCGCCTGCACCTCGAACGGGATCCAGGGGTTGACCTTCCGGTACTTGTAGAGAATTCCCTCCGGGCCGATGAGACAGCTCGTGTTGAACAAGACGCCGGGCCAGCGATCGTCGACTTCGAGCATCGAGCCGCTCTGAACGTAGACGTCGTGCTCGCGGGCCTTCGCCTGCAGTCGCTCGGTGTGCTCGTTTGGGATCGGAATGGCGAGCTTCTCGAGCAGCTCGCCCACGGTGGGAAAGACCGGCGCCGCGTGGGCGAACTCTGGAAACACGACGAGACGCACCGGAAGGAAGGGCGCCTGGCCCACGACGGCAGCGTCGATCATCGACAACATGCGGTCGGTGTTGGCGCGCATCTGCGTGCGATCGAGCGGATTCGACAGGTCGGTCTGGCACGCCGCGACGGCATAACGGATGGGCGTCATACCGACGATCGTATGCGAGAAGAAGGGATTTCCAGTGCCCTCCTCCCCGCGCTGTCCCTTCTCTACAGCGGCAGGAAGGGGCGGCCCGCCAGGGCCTGCAAGAAGAGGCCAGCCATTAGCGCCAGCCAGATCATGGCAAACGCACCCATCATCGTCACGCGCCCGCCGGCGGGCCAGCGTGGTCGCAATTGGTCCAACGCGTAACCAACAATGGGGAGGATCTGTAGCGAGTGCAGTCCCAAGAAATGTGCCACGCGCAAGTCGCCGGCCCGTGTGCTCCAATTGAGAAACGGCAGACCGGGTCCGCCGTCTGTCAGTCCCACTGTGTGGGCGCTCCGTGCGATCATGGCATACGCTTCCAGCGACGCCAGCACGAACAACACCACGCCCAAGCGAAGCCCCCAGACGTAGGCCGCACGCGGCGCCGCCACCGGCCCGCGCAGCAGCCAGAGCAAGCCGACGGTGAACAGCGTGTTGAGCACGATCATCATGCCCATGAGTTGGAACACGGCCGCATCGAACACCGTTGCGATGTTGAAATGCGAGGTGGTCCCTCGCGCCGCCTGCATGGTGATGCAAACAATCTCGACCATCATCGCCACGGCGATGCCCCATCGCACCGTGGATCGGAGGGCTCCGTGTTTCCGCGCTTCGCCCATGTACCACGCCACGGTGAGCGCGTAGAGCGCGATCGAGAGGGCAAACTTGAGTGGTTTGATCCAGGGATTGATCCCCGAGACGAGGCGGGGGTCGAATGGAAGCAGGAGGACCATGACCAGGGCGAGGGCGAGATTGATCACCGCCACCCGCGTCAACAGGGCGTCGCGGCGGTAGGCCTCGCCGAGGAACCAGCTCAGGACGTCGCGAGGTCCAGGGTGCGCGCCCGCCATGCCCGGAGCGCCAGATAGACCAGCAGGCCGATTGGACCGAACATGAACGTCAGAATCAGACATGGCACCACCATGAGGTGCGGCACGCCGGCGCGCCGCGCATCCCGTGTCTCCCAGGCGCCGATGAAGAGATCGAAGGCCAGATAGTGGACCCACCCGGCGAGCAGCAAGACCGGTTGATCGAAGAGCCGCGCCACGTCGCGAAGCGAGCCGAAGCCGCCCTCCGCGCCGAAGAAGCTCGTCGCGATCAGCACGAGATAGACCGTCGCCAGCAGCAACGGGATGACCACCGTCGCGACGATCCGCGGCGTCCGGTGGTGCGGGGCGACCACCAGGAGCAGCCAGCCGACCATCGCCGCGATGTTGCAGGCGCTGAACAGTTGCTCGAGCTCCGTCATGGCGACAACTCCAGGGCGACTGCCCATTGTACCGAAAGCATTGCTACACTAGCACGAGCGACATGTCCGAGATTCGTCACGCGCTCCGGCGGTTGCTTCAGCGACCTGGCCCGACGATGGCCTGCGTCCTCGCCCTTGCTCTTGCCATCGGCGCCGTTGCCGCAACCGCAGGAATGGTCAGCCGCATCCTCGTCGCACCGCTCCCGGTCAACGAGCCGGACAGGCTCGTGACGTTCCACACGCGATCGAACTTCGGTTTGACCGACGGATTCATGTACGAGGACTTCCTTCGTATCAGAGAGTCGCGCGACACGTTCACCGGTGTCGCCGGCATGACGATGCAGTCTATCGCTTTCACGCGGCAGGCCGTGACGCGCGATGCTCAGGCCCTGTTCGTCACACCGAACTATTTCCAGCTGCTCGGCGTGCAATTGCCGCTCGGTCTGGATTTCACGCCGGCGGATAATCGACCAGGCGCGTCCGTCGCCATCATTGTCAGTGACCGCTTCTGGAGAGACGAGCTCGAACGTCGCGCCGACGCAGTCGGGACGGAGACCCGGGTGACCGGTGTCCCAGCCACGATCGTCGGTGTCGCGCCGCCCGGCTTCAGCGGCACCAGCCTGGCACTGTCTCCCGACGTCTTCATTCCCGTCAGGCAGATTGCCCGTGTCGGCACTCCGCACAATTACTTCTCCCCAGTGACCGTGACCGCAAGGAACGGTTATGGATACAGCCCACAGTCTTGGATCGAGCTCATTGGGCGCCTACGTCCCGGCGTGGGGTTCCAGGCGGCGCAAGCTCGAGCAGAAGCGCTCCTTCTGGCGGGTGAGCCGCAGGCCCCGCGCAACGGCTCGCGCCGATCCCGGCCGAGCGGTCCGCCATCCCAGGCCGACCGGAGCTAATCAACTTCATCGGGCTGTTCACGGGCGCCCTCTTGCTGCTCCTCGTCACCGGATGCGTCACGCTCGGCATGCTGACGCTAATTCGTACGGAAGAGCGCCGACAGGAGTTTGCGGTCCGCCTCGCGCTGGGCGCCAGCCGCGTGCAGCTCACGCGCGGCGTCCTCACGGAGAGCGTCATTCTTAGCGGGGTCGCCGCTGCAATCGCACCGGTCGTGGCGATGGCGCTGTTCGGGCTGCTCCAGCGATACGGTCTGCCCGCGGGATTCGGTAACGGGGTTGACTTCGACGCGCTCGAGCTGGGGGTGGACGGTGAAGTGTTGATGGCTGCGGCCGGCGCCGCAATCGTGGCTGCCGGCTGCATCGCGGCGATCGGCTCGCGTTTCGTTGTGTCGCGGGCGGTTGGAGACGCCTTGAAAGCCGCGGGCTCGACGCGACGCGCCGTTGCGAGTGGCGCGCGCCGCCTGCTGGTCGTGACGCAGGTAGCGGTTGCAATTGTCTTGATCGTGGGCACCGGGCTATTCGTCCAGAGCCTGCGCGCAGCGTTTTCCATCGATCTCGGCTACGACGCCGTGAGGCTGAGCAAGGGTGGGCTCAACCTCACTCTATACAACTATGACGACACGCGCGGACAGCAATTCTTCGAGGAGCTTCTTCAGAGACTCTCTCACGACCCGCGCGTCGCAGAAGCCGCCATCGTGACAGGTAACGTTGGACATTCAACGCCGGTCGTCGATGGCACTGAGCGACATTTGCCTTCGTCTGTGGCATTTCGACAGATCACGCCATCGTTCTTCGGAACACTGCGAATTCCGCTCCACCAAGGACGCTACCTCTCGAAGGACGACATTGTAGCGGCGCCAAAGGTGGCCGTCGTGAGCGAATCCACGGCGCGAGCGCTCTGGCCGGGCGCGAGCCCGCTGGGTCGTGTCATCCAGTTGCCGTGGGGGCAGTCCACCGAGCCCGATTTTCCGCGGGTCCGGGTTGTAGGCGTCGTCGGCGACGTGATCGAGGACGTGCGTCGCAATCAACCGCCGTTTGCCGTCTATCTCCCTCAGGAACAGTACGGAGGCAGAACGCACGGCACCATTTTCGTGCGCGCTCGCCGCAACGCCCCCGCCGCTACCGAGGCCTTGGTCACATCCGTCCGCGCGATGAATCGGGATGTGACGGTCGAATCGCCACAGTCCATGGACGATGTGCTCGCCCAGCAGCTCGCGCCACAGCGCTTTGGCACGGCCGTCTTTAGCGTCCTCGGCCTCATCGCATTCGTGCTCGCGGCGCTCGGCATGTACGTGCTGGTGGCCGCAACCGCAGCGACGCGGATGCACGAGCTCGGAATCCGGTCGGCGCTTGGCGCCAGTCGCAGCCGTCTCCTGCGACTGATGCTGTCGGAGACGGTCGCGATGGTGGGCGTGGGAATCGCGGCCGGCCTCCTCGCCGCATGGACGGCGCGCCGCTTCGTCGAGGCATTTCTGTTCCGCACGGAGACCAGCGACCCGACAACCTATCTAACCGCGGCCGTGCTACTGGCCATGGTGGCGCTCCTCGTCGCGCTTCGGCCGGCTCTCTACGCGGCCCGCGTCGACCCAAGCCAAGTGCTGCACTTCGAGTAGGCAACCCGTCTCAAGTCAGGACCTGCTCATCTCGACTGTCCCTTGCCGCGGCGGCCGTGCGCTCCGGCGGGCCCTCGGTCGCGGGG
>JBOGIN010000783.1:0-2625 GCA_050742275.1 Vicinamibacteraceae bacterium | reverse complement strand
GATGTTGCCATCGGGGAAGAGCTGAAGCTCACGGTCCGGCGGGATGCCGACACCCTCGTATAGCGTGTCTTCCGCGTCCAGGACACGCTGATAGGAAAGCGTCACACGGAATCCGTTCGGGAACGGCTTGGGGAGCAGAGACGACAAGCCCCCTCGCGTGCGGCCGCCCACGTGCGTCACGCGCGGGAATGCGCGCATCATCAGCACGAACGACTCGGCCGCGCTCGCTGTGATCTCGCTCGTGAGTAGCAGCACCGGCCGCCTTTCGCCACCTCCGCGCGGCGACACGATGATCTCCCGGGTGAGAGCACCGGCAGCTTCGTACCGAAGAACGGGGCGCCGCTCATCCGCGAAGTACGATGCGACGATCTGCGCCGCAGCGTCGCTTCCCCCGCCGTTCATCGCCACATCCACGATGATCTTCGAAGCGGACGCCAAGTCCGCCTGCGACTCGGACAAGGCCGCATCCAGAGAGTCGTACTGAGCCGGTCGCGGTTCCCTACCCTCCGTGAAGCCGGAGAAGCGGTTGATTCGCAAGTAGCCAACGGTGTCGCCGATGGTCCCCCATTCGATGGCACCCGCCGCGCCCGACCTGAGAGAGCCGGGATCGAGCACGCCGTACACCGACTCCAGCACTCCCCGATGCCATGCCGAGACGAACGCTCCCTCGGAAAGGTCGGACGCCGACGCTTCCCAAACGTCGCGAAGGCGCGCCCGAAGTCGAGGGCGACCGGCGTTGAACGACCGATCGGACCATGTAAGGTTGACGTGTCCATCGCCGAGCGGCCCGAGCATCTCCGCCAGCAGCTCGAAGAGCTGCTCGTCGCTTGACAGCGCTTGGGCTCGAACGGCGTAGCGCTGCTTCGTCGCTTCCCAATTCACGCCGCGTTCGTCAAAGAACGCGTAGAACCGGTCGAACGTTCGCGTGACGAGCTCGAAGAGCCTCGCCGGATCCGTTTGCCCATCCGCGGCGTCCGCGCGACAGGCATCGGGTAATGCATCCGCTCTCCGAAAGACGAGCGGAGCTTGGAGCAGCTCGGGCCGATCCCGGTAGTCGAAGTAATGGAGCAGCAGTTCGTCGTCTGTCGCTGCGAGGCGATATAGGGAGTAGGACGGTACCACGCCGGTATCGCGGATGCAGAAGTCGCCGATTCGATGGAACACCTCAGCGCTGTCCGGCGTGAAGTAGACGAGATGGCCCGTCGCTGGATTCTCCCATACCCCTGTCAGCCCCTCGCTACCCGAGTCACGGGGCTCCAAGGACCGCCATCTCGGTGCGACCAACACAGCCCGCTTCCCGATCTCCGCCACGAACTGGTCCAGGTCGGTGGTGCCGGTGTTGCTCAAGATCACGACAGTGACCCCGGCGTCGATGAAATGGTAGAGCTGCGATCCTGCACCCATGATCTGTCCAGGCCGCTTCACCACCCTGTAGGGGTTTCCATCGACCTGCGTCTCGTAGCTCCACACCCCGTAGCCGTAGTCGTCGAGGCCCGGGCGGATCATGCGGGCGAGCATCTCCGGACCGAGCAGCCGGCCTTCGAAAAGTGCGTCGGCAAAAGCCGCGACGTCCGTCGTCGTGGAGTACATCGAGCCGGCCGCATACCAGTTCTCGGGGTACACGGGCAGATCATTGGCGAGTCGATCGAGGTCGTCGCGAAAGAAGTATGTGTCCGCCAGACCCTCGAGGATCTCGGACTGGCTGAGCATGCCCGTGTCCGTCAACCCCAGCGGATCGAGGATCTTCTCCTTCAGAAGGTCGTCGTAGGTTCGAGTATAGACTCGCTCGAGGATCTTGCCGAGGACGATGTAGTCGCAGTTGTTGTAGTCGAAGACTGTGCCTGGCTCGTGGACCAGCGGCCCGGTGCAGAACCTTGCCATGAGCTGATCGGTCGTGTACGGAGCCTGGTAGTTGGGAATGCCATTCTGGATCGCGTCGTCCGCGGATTTGACCTGGTCGTAATTTCGGATGCCGGAGGTGTGGTTCAGCAGTTGGTGAAGCGTCACTTTGTCGCGCGCAGGTCCGACGTAGCTCGGGAGATACGTGCTGATCACCTGATCGAGCTCGATACGGCCCTCCTCCGCCGCCTGCAGGATCAGCACGGAGGTGAACGCCTTGGTGATGGAGGCGATCTTGTATTTCGTCTGGTACGTGTTCGGTACGCGGAACTGAAAGTTGGCGAAGCCGAAGCTCCGCTCGTATCGAACGTTCCCGCCCGTCCGAACCAGGATCGATCCGTTGAAATCGTGCTCGCTCGCGTAGGCCTCGACGAAGGCTTCCAGAGAGGGCGGCACCGAGCCCTGCCCCACCAGCGGTTGGGGTGGCAACCAGGTAGCGGCGAGCAGCAGAATGCCCGTCGTGGATCGTCTCAACGTCTCACCATTTTTGCCGGCTTTTCGACCGTTCAGTCGGTGTTCAGCGCCTCCGTCGCCGAAACGCGCATTAGGCCCCGTGCAGGGAAGTACGACGCCCCAACGCAAGCCGCCAGAGCGCACGAGCGGAACCGCCTGTCCCGAGTGAGTCACGTCTCTAGTCCGGCAGCGCCAAGTAGTACACGGGCTTAAGTGGCAGAAGGTGCCGATGTTCCTCAGGAATCAGTGAGTAATGCTCAACCCACAAGGCAT
>JBOGIN010000782.1:0-4234 GCA_050742275.1 Vicinamibacteraceae bacterium | reverse complement strand
GCTCAGACGAGGGCCCACGGCCGACGTCGAGCGCGCGCTCCTGCAGGCCATCCGTCTCGATCCCGGGTATGCGTCGGCGTACTACGTGCTAGCGCGCTACTACACGAAGGTTGGTGATGACGAGCGGGCACGGCAGACGTTGGCAAAGTTCAAGGATGTGCAGGCCAACGACGTGCCATCGCGCTACGGCTTGCGGCGGTGACTCACAGACCGCGGTTGTGTTCCCAGTCCGAAGGGACGTGGACGTACGAGCGATCGAGCTCCGCGACGGAGGGGCAGCCGAGGAGCTTGAGGGTGCGCTGGAGGTCCGTTCGAAGGATCTGGATGGCGCGGGCCACACCGGCGCCGCCCGCCGCCGCCAAACCGTACGCATACGCGCGGCCGATCAGGACAGCGCTCGCGCCAAGGCAGAGCGCCTTCACGATATCGCTCCCGCGGCGGATCCCACCATCGAGATAGACCTCGGTCTTTCGGCCGACGGCCGCCCGTATCTCGGGCAGCGCACGAAGCGTCGCGCTCACGCCGTCGAGCTGTCGGCCACCGTGATTGGACACGACAATGCCCGCCGCGCCCTCGTCTATCGCGCGCCGGGCATCCTCGGCGGTGAGCACGCCCTTGACGACCACGGGACCGTTCCACACGTCGCGGATCCATTGCAAATCGTTCCACGTCACCGCTGCCTCGTCGAGCGCGACGCTGACATCGGCATACGACATCGGCCCCTTGCCGGGAATGACGACGTTGGGGAAGTGCATGAGGCCGCCGTCCCGAAGGAAGCTGGCGAGCCAGCGCGGACGCGCGAGCATTTGCGGCACATAGCGAAGCTTGGACACGACCTTACTGCCCAGGAGCTCGCGGCTGCCGTTCCGCACGTCCCGCTCACGCAGCCCCGAGACGGCCGTATCGATGGTGATGACGAGCGCCGTGAATCCTGCTGACCGCGCCCGCTCGATGGCGGCCTTGGCAACGTCACGCCCGCCCACCAGATAGAGCTGGTACCAGAGCGGGCCGGTCGATCCCGCGCGGACGTCTTCGAGCGTGCACCCGGACAGCGTGGAGAGCGTATACGCGGTGCCTGCCGCGCCAGCGGCCCGCGCCGCGGCCACCTCGCCGCGGGGATAGAACATGCGGCTGCTGCCCACGGGCGCCAGCAGGAACGGAACGTCCACTTGCGTGCCGAGGACGGCGGTCCCAAGCTCGCAGCGTGGGACCGCGACCGCATGGCGCGGCCGAAATGTCACCAGCTCGAACGCGCGCCGATTCTCGCGGAGCGTCACCTCGTCCTCGGCACCGCCATCGATGTAGTCGAAGACCACGCGCGGCAGCCTGCGCTTGGCAAGCGTCCGGAGATCGTCGATGTTGACAACACGGGGAGGCGCAACACGGCGCGTGGCACCGTTATCGGTCGGCATGCTTCTTCAGGTAGACGTTTCGGAACTCCACCTTCATCGGATCGCCCCTGTGCATCTGGAAGCCAATCAACCCGCCCAGCGATCGATTCGCCTCGTCGTCATCGACCAGCACGCTCGTCACGTGGCCGTTGAGGATCTGCACGATCGTGTTGCCACGCGCGATGATGTGCACATGATTCCAGTCGCCGGTCTTGATGATCCGCTGGAGCTCGTCGGCGCGTTGCTCGAGGTTTCCAATGATTCGCGGGCGCGCGTCCTCTCCGGCCGGCACGTAGGCCGCCTGGCCGCGGCGCGCGAGGAAGCCGCGTCCGCGCTCTTCGTAGATCATCCCCGTGTACTCGTTCTCGACGTCGATGTCGGCCTGATAGCCCCGGAGGACCCACTTGCCGACTTCGGCGCCGGCCGGCACTTGCGCGCTGCGGATCTGGATGCCGCTGTTGGTCGCGCTGAGGCGGTACTCCACTTTCAGCTCGAAGTCCGTTGGCTGACCGCCGCGCCAAATGAGAAACGTGTTCTGCTCGACGGGATGCTCGGGCGTGCTCTCGCCGACAATCGCGCCGTTCTCGACGCGCCAATAGGAGCGATCGCCGTCCCATCCCTTCAGGCTGCTCCCGTCGAAGATCGGCTCGAAGCCGGTGTAATCGTCGAGCGCGAGCGGCACGGCGTCGGGCGCCCGCTGACCCGCGGCCAGCGCCACGGGCGGGGGAGCGCTTCCAGCGCTTGCGCTGGCGCAGAGCGCCACCGCAACGACCACTGCGCGCAACACGTGGCGTGGGTCGGTTCTCGGGAAGATTCTCATCGGGTCAGTGCGCATCACCATCCTCCCTGGCGGCAGGAAAAAGATACCAGGCGCCTCTTTCGCTCGGAGGGACGATACAATCTCGGCACGATCACCTCAAACCGTATTTCGCGCCTTCAATCGATTTCGACTAGCGAAACGCCTTCCACGCTGTTGAGCTTGTGCCAATTTCCCAACGGCAGCCGCCACCGGCACGCCAAACGATGGTGCGGGGAAGGTTTCAACTAACTGATGAGCTATGACTGTGCGTTGCGCTCTGAGCAATCTGTGACAGCGAACGAATGCGCACGTGGCTGGAGACAGCCTTGCAGGAAAGATCCGGCCGTCGTGACAGCGTGCTGGCGACCCCACGCCAGCCGAAATCGTATCTACAGGAGTCGTTTGCCGGTGTCCAGTGAGGCAGCGGCCGTACTCCTCCATGGTTGCAAGCGTCTGCCGGTGCGCCTCGCTGTCCGCCGCGTCGTTGTCGTTCTGCATTGCGATACGTCGTCCAGTGACTGGTGACCGGCAGGGCAGCAAGGCCAGCTCTGAGATGAGGTCGTGAGAGCTACGCGAATAACCAGAGATACCAACCTCTTCTGGTCAGTATGACGCCCACAAGAAGATCAGGGGGACAATTTCTCATTGCGATACATGACCTCGCCGATTGTCTATTGTTTCCTGTTCGGCAGTAGCGTGACAAAATTGTTCCGCACCACAGCACACGAATGGGAAGGAGGTCTCTGCGATGTCAGCGATGACCCCCGAGACGCTGCCAACGGCGGCAGAGGTAGGGAGCGATGTGGGTATGAGCACCGAGGCACCGACGCGCGACAGGTACCTGGTGAAGTCAGTGGTCCATTCTTCTCAACTGTTGTCGGCGTTTCGCTCGCCCGGGGAGGCGTTGTCTCTACGTGAAGTGACGGCACGAAGCGAGTTGCCGAAGAGCATGGCCTTCCGGCTCCTGTACACGTTGGAGCGATGCGGCATGGTCGAGAAGGTCGGCGAGAACCTGTATCGATCCTGTCTCCGCCCGTTCAAACAGAAGCTGCACAGGCTCGGCTACGCAGCACAGGGCACGGACTATCAGTTCTCCAAGGAGGTCTCGACGGGATTGGTCCGCGCCGCGAACGGGGAGGGGATCGAGTTGATCTCCGTCGACAACTGCTACAACGCGAAAACGGCGCTCCGCAATGCCGACGTGCTCGTTCGCGAGAGGGTGGACCTCGTCATCGAGTTCCAGACCGACGAGTACGTCAACCCGATCGTGGCCGCGAAGTATCGAGAGGCGAACATTCCGCTGATTGCCATCGAGATTCCGCACCCGGGCGCCACGTACTTCGGTGCGAACAACTACGAAGCGGGTCTCATGGGCGGGCGGCAGCTCGGTCGATGGGCGAAACATCGCTGGCAGTCCGAGGTGGACGAGATCGTGCTGATGGCGCTGCCGCGCGCCGGCAGCTTGCCGAAGATGCGGCTGACCGGGATGCTGGTGGGAATGAAGGACATCTGCCCGTCGCTCGAAGGCTGCCGAGTCACCTACCTCGATGGTGATGGGAAGCTCGGCACGAGCTTCGAAGCCGTGCGGCGGCACCTGCGGACCACGCGGGCGCGGCGCCTGCTGGTGGGTGCCATCAACGATCCCAGTGCCTTGGGCGCGCTGCGAGCGTTCCAGGAGGCGGGCCGGACCGAGTGCTGTGCGATCATGGGGCAGAACGCCTCACCGGAAGGCCGCGATGAATTGCGTGAGCCGGGCACGCGCCTCATCGGCTCCGTTGCCTATTTCCCCGAACGATATGGCGCCGCCATCGTCGGCGTGGCGCTCGACATCCTGCATCGACGCCCGGTACCGCCCGCGGTGTTCGTCAAACACCAACTGGTGACGCCGGACAACGTGAACCACATCTACCCGAACGATGAGCTGATGCACATGGTCCCGGCGTAACCGGAAACAGGAAACGGGGAACGGGATTCAGGATTCAGGATTCGGGGAACAGGGGAAAGGCGGGAGGGGACGAGAAACCGGATACCTTCCTGAACAATC
>JBOGIN010000781.1:0-6563 GCA_050742275.1 Vicinamibacteraceae bacterium | reverse complement strand
CGTAGGGCGCGGCTTTAGCCGCGCCGTAAACGTCATCTTGGCGTGCTCGTTCGGCCTACGGTATCATCTCGTTTACTTATAAAGATGATAAGGTGTACTCATGATAACGGCTGACCCGCAGCGACGCGCAGCGGTCCTGAACGAGGTGCTCGACCTCCTCCGGGGCGAGGCGCCCGCGGACGATCGCGACCTGCTGTGCAGCTTTGCCCCCATCATCTTCGCGGAGATGCCAGATCTGTTGGCGCTTCGCCTGCCCGCACCGGCGCTGGCCGCGCGCCTGCAGCATTACTTCACGTTCGTCGCACGGACGATTCCCCCGGAAACGCAGCTCCATCGGGGCCTGCCCGGCATTCACGTGACGGTGCGCAACCCGGGCAAGAGAGACGCCGCCGGCATGGGGGCGGGCGATGTGGACGGTGGTCCCCACGACGTCACGATTGTCGCCATCCACACCCCGGACGCCCCGTTCCTGTTCGAGAGTCTCAAGAACTACTTCCAGCGCAAGGGCTTGCGTGTCTTCTCGGCGATTCATCCAATCTTCACGGTGCACCGCCAATGGGAGCGCATCGTCCGGATTGCCAACGCCAACGACGACGGCGCGCGCGAGCTGCTTTGCGAGTTCCGGATAGAACGGGTCGACAAGAAGGAGAAGCTGCATCACATCGAGCACCAGGTCTTCTCGCTGCTCAAGAGCGTGTTCCTCGCCGTCGAGGATTTCCCAGACATGAAGCGAACGCTTCGTGAGCTCACGCCGCGACTGACGGCACGGCGCGGTGACACGCAGGAGCTCGAGGGAGCGCGCGCCTTCATCGACTGGCTCCTCGACGAGAATTACGTGCTCTTTGGCATGCTCCGGTACCACATCGGTGAGGAGGGACGTCCGCATCCGGACCAGGAAACAGCCCTCGGGGCCTTCAAGGATCCGGCACTGCTGCCGGTGGTCTTCCCCGGCGTGGCCGAGCAGGCGCAGGCGACGCTCGTTCCGCAGGATGGCGACGATCGGGTCGTGGACATCGACTACTCGGTGCGCGCGTATGCGATTCACCATCTGGAGCCGATCGACGACGTCGTCATCCGGGAGTGGGCGCCTAACGGGGACTTCGCCGGCGCCACCGTGCTGTTCGGCCGCCTGGCCAAGGGCGCGCTCGCCGAGCGCGCGCAAGACATCCCGATGCTGAAGGAGAAGCTGGCAACGCTGCTGGCGCTCCTGGGCGCGCGGCCCAACTCTCATGCGTTTCGCGAGACGCGCGCGATCTTCAATCATTTCCCGAAGCGCGAGCTGTTCTATTCGAACACCGCGGATCTCAAGCGCATCATCGATCAGATGGTGCACATGGCCAGCGACGACGAGATCATCGTGACGACGCGCCAGGGCGCTGGTTACGCAGCGGCGCTCGTGGCCTTTTCGGATCTCCGGTACTCACACAAGACCGAGGAAGACCTGAAGGAGGTGCTCGCGGATCGGTTCGGGCCCATTTCGTTCAATACCTGGGCAGACTGCGGCAACAACGTGGTGCTGGCGTTCTACTTCGACGCGGCGACACTCGAGCATCCCCTCGATGCCGAGAAGACCAAGGAGATCGCCGCGCGGACGATCACGAGCTGGGAGGATCAGGTCGCCCATGAGATGGACGTCGCGTTTGGTCCCCTCGAAGGGCGCCGCTTGCTGCGAAAGTACGTGCGCACCGAGAGCCGCAGCGGCCTCTACCGCGTGACGGCGGAGCCGTCCGAGGTCCCCGAAGACGTCCGGCGGCTCGAATCGCTCGAAGCGCGCCTCGAGATGAACGTGCTCCAGGAGTCGCCGGAGCGCGTGTGTCTCAAGCTCTTCTCACCAACACCGCTCGGCCTCACGGAAACGCTGCGCACGCTCCAGCACCTCGGTCTCAAGGTGGTCGACGAGCTCGGCATCCCGCTCGTCCTGCCCGAGGGGCGCAAGGGCTTCATGGAGCGGTTCAAGATCGAGGTGACCCCGAAGCTCGCCGCGGCCGTCTTCGAGAACGAGGAGGGGCTCCTCGACGCGCTTCGTGCGCTCCACGAGGGACGCGCCACCGACTGCCCGCTCAACGGCCTCATCCTGCTCGAAGGGCTCGGATGGCGGCAGGTCGACGTGCTGCGCACGCTCCGCAACCACCTCCTCCAGATCCGCCCGCACTACAACGCCGACACGATCAACACCGTTCTTCTGCGGAACAGCGCGGTGGCGGCCGCGCTGTTCCGCGAGTTCGAGGCTCGCTTCGACCCGGCGCTGCGGCGGGAGCGCGAAGACGCCATGGAGCGAAGCGAGGTGGATGTCGCCCGCGCGCTCGGGAAGGTCGCCAGCCTGCGCGAGGACGAGATTTTGCGGGCGTTTCACAACCTGATTTACGCCGCGGTACGCACGAACTTCTACCAGAAGCCGGAGCGTCCCGTCATCGCGATCAAGGTGGAGAGCGCGAGGGTCGAGGGAATGCCGTCGCCCCGGCCGCTGTACGAAATCTACGTGCACTCACCGTTACTCGAAGGGATCCACCTGCGCGGCGGAAAGGTGGCGCGCGGGGGCATCCGCTGGAGCGACCGGCACGACGACTTCCGGACCGAGATCCTCGGTTTGATGAAGACGCAGATGCTCAAGAACTCGATCATCGTGCCGGTGGGCTCCAAGGGCGGGTTCGTCCTCAAGGGTAGCGTGCCGCAACGCCCGGCGCTCGACGCCTACCTCGCGAACCGCTATCGCCATTTCATCTCCGGCCTCCTCGACGTCACGGACAACATCGTCGACGGCCAGGTCATGCATCCTCCAGACGTCGTGCGTCACGATGACGACGATCCCTATCTGGTCGTGGCGGCGGACAAGGGCACGGCCGATCTGTCGGACACGGCCAACGAGGTGTCGGCGCGGTATGGCTTCTGGCTGGGTGACGCATTCGCGTCGGGCGGCAGCCACGGCTACGACCACAAGAAGGAAGGCATCACCGCTCGCGGCGCCTGGGAGTGCATCACGCATCACTTCCGCAATCTCGGGCACGACATCCAGGAGCAGCCATTCACCTGCGTCGGCATCGGCGACATGTCGGGCGACGTGTTTGGCAACGCCATGCGGCTGAGCCGAGCGACGAAGCTCGTGGCGGCGTTCAACCACCGGCACATCTTCATCGATCCCGAGCCAGATGCCGAGAAGAGCTTTGCCGAGCGCGACCGACTGTTCGGCCTGCCACGCTCGGCGTGGACGGATTACAACGCCAGCCTCCTCAGCGACGGCGGCGGCATCTTCGACCGCTCCGCCAAGTCCATTCCAATCAGCCCGCAGACGCAGGCCCTGCTCGGGCTCACGGCACGTGAGGCCAGCGGCGAGGAGGTCATCCGTCACATTCTCAAGACGAAGGTCGATCTGCTCTACAACGGCGGCATCGGCACCTACATCAAGGCGTCGACCGAAGAGGATGTGGATGTTGGCGATCGCGCCAATGATCCCGTTCGCGTGGACGCCAACAAGGTCCAGGCCCGGGTGCTGGGCGAGGGCGGAAACGTTGGCGTCACGCAGAAGGGCAGGATCGAATACTGGGGACGAGGTGGCCTGTGCAACACGGACGCCATCGACAACTCCGGTGGCGTCGACATGTCGGATCACGAGGTCAACATCAAGATCCTGCTGAGCCTGCTCACCCGGAACGGCGTCATCGCCAGCCGTGACGAGCGCAATCGTATGCTGGAGGAGATGACCGACGAGGTCTCGGAGCTCGTGCTGGCCGACAATCGCCATCAAGCGGTGGCCATCACGCTCGACGGGCTGCGGAGCGCGGCGCACTACGAAGAGTTTCTCGACGCCATCGATCACCTCGTCAGCCTGCAAGTGCTGAGCCGTGAGAACGAGGACCTGCCGAGCCGAGACGAGCTTCTGGCCAGCCCAACGCGTGAGAGGGGCATCCCTCGCCCGATCAGGGCCGTCCTCCTGGGCTACACGAAGATCTGGGCGTTCACGAAAGTCCTGGAGGCGGAGTGGGTGGACACCGAGATCGGCCTTCCCCTCCTCGAGCGCTACTTCCCTCGACGCCTTCGCGAAACCTTCCGCGAATACTTTCCGACGCACCCCCTCAGGCGCGAGATCGTGGCAACGGTGGCCGCCAACCACATCGTCAATCACGCCGGCGTTTCGTTCCTGCCGCGCATCGGGAGAACGGCCACCGCCGACGTGGGCCAGATCATCGCGGCCTATCTCGAAGCCGATCGCGAGCTGGGAGCCGACACCGAACGGCAACAACTGCTGGAATCTGGTCTGTCGCTCAAGGAGGAGCTTTCGAAGCTGCTCGAGATCGAAGCACGGATCGAAGCCGCCGTTCTGGAAAGGCTCAAGGTCCGCGGCTCGAAGCTCGAGGCTCAGGTCAGCACGTAGGCGGTCAGCACCCCAGAATTCTGCAACGCGCGGCCTAAAGGCCGCGCGTTGCGTCTCCCCCGCCGCGTTCTTGCCGTAGGGCGGCCCTTTTTAGGGCTGCCGAACCTCGGCGCTCAGAACTCATCATTCAAGACTCACAGCTCCGCCTTGCATTTCAGCTCGCGGTCACCAAGAATTTCCGCATGTCGAACATCACCTTCATCGGTCTCGGCGTCATGGGGTATCCGATGGCTGGCCATTTGGCAGCCGCCGGCCATGACGTCGTTGTGTACAACCGCACGAGCACGAAAGCAGATGCGTGGCTGAAACAGCACCGCGGCCGCAGCGCGCCCACGCCGCGCGAGGCGGCGGGCGACGCGGAATTCGTCATGGCCTGCGTCGGCAACGATGCCAATGTGCGCGCGGTCACGCTGGGAGAAACCGGCGCATTTGCCGGGATGAAATCAGGCGCTGTCTTCATCGATCACACAACGGCATCCGCACGTCTCGCCCGGGAGCTCGAGGCCGAGGCCCGTGCGCGCGGTCTCGGGTTCCTGGATGCGCCGGTCTCGGGCGGCCAGGCTGGCGCCGAAGGCGGTCAGCTGAGCGTCATGACCGGCGGCGACCCCGAGACGTTCAGCAAAGCGCAGCCGGTTCTCGAGGCGTACGCAAAGGCGCTCGTGCTGGTCGGTCCCGCGGGATCTGGGCAGCTCACCAAGATGGTCAATCAGATCTGCCTCGCCGGTCTCATCCAGGGGTTGGCGGAGGCGCTTCATTTTGGCAAGCAGGCCGGCGTCGACACCGAGAAGGTCCTGTCCGTCGTGTCACGCGGCGCCGCGCAGTCCTGGCAGATGGACAACCGGGCCAAGACGATGCTCGAGGGGCGCTTCGACTTCGGGTTTGCCGTGCAGTGGATGCGTAAGGACTTGGGGATCTGCCTCGACGAGGCGCGCCACAACGGGAGCCGGCTGCCGGTGACGGCGCTCGTGGATCAGTTCTACGCCGAGATCGCGGCACGCGGCGGCAGCCGCTGGGACACCTCGAGCCTCATCGCGCGCCTCGAACAATTGTAGAGCTTTCGGTATACTGCCGTCATGCATCACAGCACGACGGGGTGTGCCAGTCGGCGGACGGGTGTATCCGTTGGGCCTCGCGCAGCTGCAGGCCTGCTGCTTGCCGCGGGCCTGCTCGCCGGAGCGGCGCGCCCCAGTCGGGCAGTGCAGTCCCCGGTAGACGACGCACCCGTGACGGCGCGCGTGGCGCCGCCGTTCGCCATGTGGCTGCAGGGCGTTCGCGAGGAGGCGCTGCGTCGCGGGATACGTCCAGAAACCGTGCGGGAAGCACTGGATCGCGTGGAGCCGGTCGAACGGATTCTGCAACGCGATCGCGCCCAGGCGACAGGATCGGGTGACAGGGAAGCGTACATCAAGCGCCGATTGACCCCGGCCATGGTGCGCGCCGCGCGCCGGCAGCTCGCGAGGCACCGCAGCGTTCTCGCGCAGATCGAGGATGCCTATGGCGTTCAGCGCCGCTTCATCGTCGCGATCTGGGGACTCGAGTCGAGCTTTGGCCGGCTGAGTGGGCGCCAGCCCATGATCCCAACGTTGGCGACACTCGCCTACGACCCTCGGCGCACCGACTTCTTCCGGCAAGAGCTGCTCGCGGCGCTCCAGATCCTGGACCGCGGCGACATCGAGCTTACCGAGATGCGCGGATCCTGGGCGGGCGCAATGGGACAGCCTCAATTCATGCCGAGCAGCTATCTGACGTTCGCGCAGGATTTCAATCGAGACGGCCGCGCGGACATCTGGGCAACGCCTGCGGACGTGTTCGCGTCGATTGCGTATTACTTGAAGAGCCACCAGTGGTCGGCCGAACGCACGTGGGGCCGCCGTGTGCGCGTTCCCAACGCCAGACGTGCCGCTATCGAGAAGGCCGCTCCACCGCGTGGTGCAGGGTGTCGAGCGGTGCACGAAATGTCGCGGCCGCTGCCGCTCAGCGCGTGGGACGAGCTCGGCGTTCGCCGCGCCAACGGCGCACGGCTGCCGCACGTGGACGTCGAGGCGTCGCTGGTGCGCAGCAACGCACGTACCGCATATCTCGTCTACCCAAACTACGAGACGCTGCTCCAATACAACTGCGCCCACGGCTACGCGCTGAGCGTCGGATTGCTCGCCGATCGCGCCGCGGGAACCGCAGATTGACGTGAGCATCG
>JBOGIN010000780.1:0-1560 GCA_050742275.1 Vicinamibacteraceae bacterium | reverse complement strand
GGCCTGAAGGCCGCGCGCCACGCACACAGCGTCGTAACGAAGGGCCTGTAGGCCCTCGATCGGGCTCCGCGCCGCGAGCATCATCAGCATTGTAGCGCACGGCCTTCAGGCCGCGCGGCGAGCGGGTGACGCGCTGCCTACCTCGTGGGCTTGGGCCGCGCGCGATATTGTTCGTAGAGGCGCAAATGCCGGTTGGCGAGCGACGTGAGACGGCCGTTGATGAACAGATACTTGACCGCCGTTTGAATCTCGAGCGGATCGCCGTCCGTCACGATCACGTTACCGATCTTGCCGACTTCGAGCGTGCCTACCTGGTCGGCCAGACCGAAGATCTCCGCCGGCGCCTTGGTAATGGCTTCGAGCGCCGCTTCCCACCCCAGCCCGTAGGTAACCGCGTTGCCGATCTCGTACGCGAGCGTCCGCGAATCGGCGGAGTTGAACGTGCCGAGCGCAAACCGCACGCCTGCCTCATGGAGCACCGCTGGTGTGGTGTTCCGGATGTCGTACGGCTCGTCTTCTGAAGAGGGGAGACTCTGGATCGGGCCGAGCACGACCGGCACCTTGTTGGCCGCCAGCAGCTCCGTGACCTTGTACGCCTCGGCTCCGCCGGCGAGGATCATGCGGATCTTCTGCGCCTTGCAGAACTCGATCGCCTCTTCGATCTCCCGCTCGCGGTCGGCGTTCACGAGCACTGGCAGCTCGCCCCGCGTCACCGGCACGAGCGCCTCGAGCTTCAGGTCGCGGGAGACGCGCTCCCGCGAGCCTTTCTCGATCGCTGCGCCATAGTGACGCGCCTGCTCGAGCCAGTCGCCAAGCTGGCGCACCTTCTCATCGTGGGCTTTCTTGGCCTCGCTGAACGAGCGCTCTCGCTCGGACTGCGGGCCGGGGGCATCGTCCGCGGCTTGGTAGGTCGGCCAGTTGACGACCAGCGCCACGCTGCGGCTCAGCAGCATCTCCTCGATGGTCCAGCCGGCAAGGTGGATGGCGGAGGCCTGACCGGGAATGACCGAAGACTCGCCTATCCCTGGCACGCTCAAGGCATGCGTCAGGCCGTTCGCCCGCGCCACCGGGACGTGCTCGCTCGCCGGGTGGACGGCTTGACCCGCAATGAGCTGCGGGTTGAAGTCGCCCAGCTCTTCGAAGTCGTTCGTCGCGGCAACCGCGTCGACCTCGGTCAAGCCGAGGCTGCTGATCGCGTCGAACAGCCCCGGAGAGACCTGCAGACCGTTGCCCTCGATCACCTCGGCTCCCTGAGGAATCGGGGCCTCCGCGCCAACCGCCGCGATACGGCCGTCGCTGATGACAATCGTTCCTCGCTCGATGGGCGCTCCGGCAAGCGACACGATGCGAGCGCCGCGAATGGCGTACGTGGTGGGAGCCGGAGCGGGCCCGGGCTCCTGGGCCAACGTCACCGTCGCTGCAATCGCAATCGCGGTGAGCACCGGGACCGTCGTTCGCGCGCTCATCGTTGCTGCTCCTTCGGCACCGCGCTGGCGGTTGTCTCGGCCGTTGGGCTCTTCGGCGCTTTCTTCTCGTCGGCAACCCGCCGCGCCCGTGCCC
>JBOGIN010000779.1:0-3927 GCA_050742275.1 Vicinamibacteraceae bacterium | reverse complement strand
CGAGGCGTTTACCTGGCTCGACGAGGCCTTTCGAGAGCGCTTGCGTGACGTGCAGTTCGCGGCCGCCGACCCTCGGCTCGATGGCATTCGCGACGACCATCGCTTCGGAGAATATCTGTCGAGATTGGGAATCTCCGCTGCGGAAGCCCAAGAGGAGCGTCGGTAACCAGATTTGGAGAGGACATGAGCACGCGCAAGATAGCCAAGAAGAGCAATGGGCGCCGTCGGGCGGCGGCTCCTGCCGCCAAGGGTACCGGGTGGCGGCCGCCGGCCGTTTGTCCAGAGCCGCTTCACCCCGTGGTGGCAGTCATCGCTGAGCGTGTCGATGCGCTGAAGCGATTGCTCAAGAACCCAGGGATCACACCTCGTGCCTCCCGTGAGCTGGTTGGCGTCGTCAAAGAGCTCGAGCAATGCAAAGCACGGGTCATGCGCGCGTGCGCCAAGGGCAGCCCTCCTTATTACGCGCCGTCTCGATTCTAATCGTGTGACCTATGAGCAATCTCGCCGTCAAGTTGATCGATACGGCCGCATCGCTGGCCGACGGCGCGGAGATCGACTGGGACCAGATCGATCGGTCGCTCTCTCGCGAGAGCGATCGGCGCCTGCTCCAGCAGCTTCGCGTTGTGGCGGGCATTGCCGACGTGCACCGTAGCCAACCTGACAGCGAGCCTGTTGAAGAGGCGGTGTCGCATGAGCCGGTGAGGGGCGAGGCGCGGGAGGCGTTGGAGCAGCCCGAGTCGCAGGCGCGTGCCGGTGAGCTGGAGCTTGGGACGTGGGGGTCGCTCGAGTTGCTCGAAAGAGTGGGTGAGGGCAGCTTCGGCGAGGTATATCGTGCGCGCGACATGCGCTTGCATCGCGAGGTGGCGTTGAAGCTGTGGCGCGTGGAGCGTGGGAGCGCGACGGACCGTGCCGAGCGCATGTTGAACGAGGCCCGCATCCTTGCCCGCGTTCGCCATCAGAACGTCGTCGCGGTGTACGGCGCCGAGGAGCACGACGGCCGCGTCGGGCTCTGGATGGAGCTCATCCACGGCGAGACGCTCGCCAACATCATGGCGACCCGCGGCCCGTACAGCGCCGAGGAAGCGGCGCTGATCGGCCAGGACTTGTGTCGCGCGCTCGCGGCCGTCCACGCGGCCGGCCTTCTCCATCGCGACTTGAAAGCACAGAACGTGATGCGGGAGGAGGGTGGCCGCCTCGTGCTCATGGATTTCGGGGCGGGCGAGCGGCAGCGTGTGCCGCGACGTGAGCGGGCCGGGCGGGTGACCGGCACACCGCTCTACCTTGCGCCGGAAGTCATCGAGGGCGAGGCGTCGACCGTGCAGAGCGACGTGTACGGCCTCGGGGTCTTGCTGTTTCATCTGGTGACGGGACGCTTTCCTGTCGAGGCGTCGAGCTACGACGAGCTGTGCGACAAACATGAGAGGGGAGAGCGCACGCCGCTGATCGACGTGCGGCAAGACCTGCCGGAGGCGTTCGTACCGGCGCTCGAGCGGGCGATTGACCCCGATCCCGCGCGGCGCTACCGAAGCGCGGGGGCGTTCCAGAAGGCGCTCGCCGCGTCGCTTGCGGTTCCGGATCCGTCTTTCGTGGTGGAAGGGCCGCCCGCGACGCGCGCGCCGCTCGGCTTCTGGCACGCCTGGACGAGGCGCCAGCGTGCGCTCCTTGCAACGCTTGGCGTGCTGCTTTGTGTCGGCATCGGCGCGGCGTTGATGCTGCAGTGGCGTTCCGGCGGCCAAGGCACGTCGTCGGATGACACCCCGCTCCTCGCGGTCCGTCCCCTCGCGGCGCGCACGCCGGACGATCGCTATTTCGCCGCTGGTCTCACGGCCGAGATCGCGACCGAGGTGGCCCGCTCGACCAAGGCGGTCACCGTGATGCCTGTCGACACCGTGGAACGGCTGCGGGAAGACATGAGCGCGCAAGAAGTGCTCCAGAAGCTGGGCGCGCAGTACCTCGTCGAGGGCGAGGCATACGAGGACGACGATGGTGGCTTCGCGACGATCAGGCTCGTTCGTGCCGGCGTGGGAACATCGTCCTGGCGCTGGCCGCTCAGCCAACCGCAAGGGCGTGTGTCCAAGCTTCAACACGATGCCGTGGCAAACGTCGTGCGGGTCGTAGAGGCGAGGCGCCAGGCGGAAGCGGCCGAAACGCCACAGACGACCGACGACGAGGCATATCGGACGTATCTGCGGGGACGCTACCACCTGCTTCGCTACGATTACGAGGAAGCCATTGCTCTGCTGCATCGAGCGACCGCTCGTGATCCCGGCTATGCTTCGGCCTGGGGGGGCCTCGCCCGCGCTTACCTCTGGCGCCGGCAGTTTCCGCGTGGCACCGAAAGGGTGGAGATGATCGAGGCAGCGCGAGACGCCGCCAACCGCGCCTTGCGCATCGATCCGAACAGCGGCGAAGCCCATGGCGTGCTGGCGTCAATCGCAGATCAAAACGATTGGGATTTCCGCGTGGCACATGATGCGTTCGTGCGAGCGCTGGAGCTCAACCCCGCAGACGAAGCCACCCGTCTGGAGTTTGCAAACCTGCTCTTGGCACAGGGACGTATCGATGAGACACGGACGGTCGTCGCAGCCGGCCGCAGGCTGGATCCCCTCGCGGCGACGTTCGTCGTTTACGACGGCATGATCGACTACTATGAGCGCGACTATGACACGGCGATCCAGGCGTTCGAGCGAGGGCTGCTGATAAACCGCGACCACCGTACCGCTCATCTCATGCTGTGCGCGGCGTTTCGCGCCACGCAGGATCTGAAGCGGGCGCTCAGCAGTTGCGGGCACGCGCTCGAGGCCAAGGCACGGAGCGTCCCGAATGCCGGTCTGCGACGGTTCGACGTCGAATGGAGCACGCTGCGGTCGGAGTACGCGCAGACGCTCGCCGCGGCCGGCCGCCAGGTCGAGGCGCGACGGATTCTATCGGAGCTTCTACGAGTCCGAAGCATGAGCAGGGACGCCGTGCGCGCGTTCACGATCGCGTATTTGTGCGCGAGCCTGGGCGACGTCGACGAGGCGTTTCGCTGGCTCGAACGGGCTGTCCAGGAACGGGATGTCCGGTTCCTCGGCATGGATCCGCATGCCGACCCGCTGCGGTCGGATGAGCGATTTGCCAGACTCGTGGCCCGCGTCGAGGGTGATCTGCAGCCGTCCATGTAGCACGCCGCCGCGGGTAATATGCAGCAGTCGATTGACCATCAAGGGGAGGTGTCATGGCAAAGAAAGCCACTCGGACTCGCAACGCGCGGAAAGGAGCAGCCGCAAGAAAGCGGCCCGTGAAGGCGGCATCCAAGGCGAAATCGGCCGGCCAGCGAAAGCGGTCGAAGCGCGCCGCTGCCGGGGCGCGGAAGCGCCAAGGGAAAGCGCCGTCGTTGAAGAGCATCGTGGATGCGCTCGACGCGTATATTGCCGCGCGCCAAGCTCGCAGTGCGACTCGAGCTCGTGGAGTCGCGGCGGGCGTGCAAGCGCAAGTGGCTGATGGCGAGTGGGAAGCCAAGCTCGGCCGCGCGCGCGTTGAGATGAAAATGGCGTGCGAATCGATCCCGGCGTTTGGATGAAGGCAACGTCGACGATGTCCGTCCTGGGCCGGCACGCTCGGGGCTGTGAAGAAATGTCGCGCTCGCAGGCGGCACCGCTCGCGCGCGCGACTTCCCACTCGGGTGGCTCCCTCCGCTCTCCTCCTTGTTCGGCGTCTTGCCCGTGACGGCTCGACCCCGCTGTAGAGCCGCAATTTCGTGTACTGTTTAAACTCAGTCATGTCCGCGGAACAGGACAAAGTCCTCGATACGGCGTCGTCTATCGCCGACGGCTCCGAGGTGAACTGGGAGGCGCTCGAGGCTGCCGCCTTGAGCGAAGAGGAGCGGCGGTTGCTTCGACAGCTTCGGTTGCTGGCCGGCATTGCTGATCTGCACCGGAGTGTGGC
>JBOGIN010000778.1:0-1638 GCA_050742275.1 Vicinamibacteraceae bacterium | reverse complement strand
ACCTCCTGGGCGAGGGGCTCTCGCTCGGTGACGATGGTTGCTCGCCGGTGCGCAGCACTGTATAGTCCTTGCGTCGCAAGAGAGAGTGCGGATTTCTGGTGCGAATCAACTTGCCCGCCAAGGGTTTAGAGGCCAATGCTGTTCACCTCACCCGCTTCGCAGGTAGCGCGGGGCCTTCAGCCGCGCGGCGAGCGGTCTGAAAGCGCTCGCTACGCACCACGTGAACCGCATAGGGGTAGGGGCGGATTCGTCCTCACCGAACGGAGTGCAAAGTGATGACGCTGTTTCCCCGTGACACGGCCAGTCGCGACGATGATGTCGTGACCAGCTCGGATGCTGCGACGCGGGCGCTCTCGGTGACCGTCGTGGAGAACGAGTTCGTCGAAGGGGTCTACGAGAAGCTTGCGTCCGTGTACGACCTGACGTTCGGCCCCCCGCTCCAGCCTGGCCGCATTCGCGCCATCCAGCGCATGGGGATCAAGCCGGGTGACGCCATCCTCGAGGTCGGCGTCGGCACGGGCAGCAATCTTTCACTCTATCCGCGGTACGGAGAGGTGGTCGGCATCGACTTCTCGAGCTCGATGCTGGAGAAGGCGCGCGAGCGGGTATTTCGCGAGCAGATGTCCCACGTCCGGCTGCTCCAGATGGACGCGGCCGATCTGAAATTCACCGACGGACGCTTCGATATCGTGTATGCGCCCTACCTCATCAGCGTCGTCCCCGACCCCGTGCGCGTGGCCCGGGAGATGCGGCGCGTGTGCCGGCCCGGTGGGCGCATCGTCTTCCTGAACCATTTCCTGAGCGCCAACCCCATCCTTTCCCGCGTGGAGCGGATGTTGTCGCCGCTCACGGTCCACATCGGCTTCCGAGCCGATCTCGATCTGGCCGCGTTCCTGGCGCAGGCGGAGCTGAAGCCGAGCTCGATTGAGAAGGTCAACGCTCCGCGCATCTGGTCGCTCGTGACCTGCGTCGAGGACCACGAACGCGCGTCCTCCGTGTCGATGGGGCCTCCTTAGGAGATGTCTCGATCGATGCCGCCCAGGCTGTCGGGCTACGGCGTCTTCCTCGAACAGGTTATTCGACGGAACCACACGACCGGTGCGGTCATGCCGAGTGGCCGGCCGCTCGCCGCGGCGCTGTGCCGCCACGTCGGTGTCACACCGGCGCCGCAACGGATCCTGGAAGTCGGCCCCGGTACCGGCGCCGTGACCAGGACAATCGTCGAGCGCATGCGCGACGATGACGACCTCTGTCTAGTGGAGATCAACGAGACGTTCGTGGCGTACTTGCGCGCAACGTTCGGTGAGCGGGTCACGCTGCGGTCCAAAGCCGCCCGTATTGCCATCGTTCACGGCCGTGTCGAGGACCTGGCGGGTGAGGCGTACGACGTGATCATTTCCGGCCTGCCGTTGAACAACTTCAGCGCGCCCCAGGTCGAGCAGATCCTCCAGGGATTCGGCCGGCTGCTCAAGCCAGGCGGCGTTCTTTCGTTCTTCGAGTACATGGCGGTGCGCTCCGCCAAGGCGTTGGTGAGTCCGCCGAGGGAGCGCGAACGGCTGAAGGCCATCGACGCAATCCTACGGCGCACACTGGATGACGGCGAGTTCCGCCGCGATTGGGTGTGGGCCAACGTCCCAC
>JBOGIN010000777.1:0-2332 GCA_050742275.1 Vicinamibacteraceae bacterium | reverse complement strand
GGGTTGGACACCAGCGCGTGGCTGGAGCTGTTGAACGCGTCCGCGCCGGCGAAGATCAGCAGGTTGCCCGCGAGATGGAGGATGAGGAACAGGAAGAACGCCAGGCCGGTAATGGCTATGAGCACCTTCGTCCCGACCGAGGACGAGAGGAACTTCATCGGACGCATCGGCATGTCGGACGTGTACGGCCCTCGCGCGCCGCCAGGCCCGCACGCCGGACGAGCGGAGGCGGCCGGATCTGACAGAGCGCGAGATCGAGCAGTCAAATGAGGCCGCAGGAGCGCATCGGCTCCGGCGATCCCATCGGCTCCAAGCATTGTACTGGCATGCCGCCGGCGCGCGCAACCACGCGGACTTGATTCCTGTAGACCTTCTGGCCATCATTAGCAGCGTGAAAATTCACGAGCATCAAGCCAAAGCTATTCTGCAGCGGCACGGCGTGCCCGTGCCGCGCGGCGAGGTGGCATTCAGCGCCGCGGAGGCCGGTGCCATCGCACGGCGCCTCGAGACGACCCCGCTGGTCGTGAAGGCGCAGATTCATGCCGGTGGCCGGGGCAAGGCTGGCGGCGTCAAGGTCGTGAAGAGCGCCGAGGAAGCTGAGCAAGCCGCCGGGGCGCTCATTGGCACGACGCTCGTCACGCACCAAACCGGCCCCGAGGGACGCACCGTCTCTCGCGTCCTCATCGAGGAAGGGTTGGCGATCGAAACCGAGCTCTACCTCGGTCTCGTCGTGGACCGCGCGACCGGTTGCCCGGTCATGATGATGAGCGCCGAGGGGGGCGTGGAGATCGAAGAAGTGGCCGCACGGTCGCCGGACGCCATCAAGAAAGCGCCTATCGACGCGGGCACCGGCCTGGCGGCGTTCCAGGCGCGGCAACTGGCGTTTGCTGTCGGCTTGTCTCCCGATCTGGTCGGGAAGGCAACGAAGCTGATGCTGGCGACCTACGCCACGTTCGTTGCGACCGACGCGTCGCTCGTCGAGATCAACCCGCTCATCGTGACCGCTGGTGGTGATCTGCTGGCGCTCGACGCGAAGATGACGTTCGACGACAACGCGCTGTTCCGGCATCGCGATATCCAGGAGCTGCGCGATCTGGCCGAAGAGGACCCGCTCGAAATCGAGGCGTCGAAGTACTCGCTCAATTACATTCGGCTCGACGGCAACATCGGCTGCATGGTGAACGGCGCCGGTCTCGCCATGGCGACCATGGACATCATCAAGCTGGCTGGCGGCGAGCCGGCGAACTTCCTCGACGTGGGCGGCGGCGCGAACGCCGAGCAGATTCGCAACGCCTTCACGATTCTCACCTCGGACACGCAGGTCAAGGCGGTCTTCATCAACATCTTCGGTGGCATTCTGCGCTGCGACGTGCTGGCAGACGGGGTTATCGCGGCGGTCAAGGAGCTGGACGTCCACGTCCCCGTCGTCATTCGGATGGAAGGCACGAACGTCGAGCAGGGCAAGGCGATGCTGAAGGCCAGCGGCCTCAACTTCACCACGGCAGACACGATGGCCGACGCCGCCGAGCGCGTCGTCGAGCTCGCCGCAGCACCAGCGGGGTAGCACTGACAAGGACTCACAATCGATATGGCCGTTCTAATCGACAAGGAGACGCGGCTCCTCGTGCAGGGGATCACCGGGCGCGAGGGGACGTTTCACGCGAAACAGTGCGCCGCTTACGGCACGAACGTCGTCGGAGGGGTGACACCAGGGAAGGGTGGAACGACCCACGAGGGCTGGCCGGTGTTCAATACCGTTGCGGAAGCGGTGGGGAAGACCGGCGCCAATACGTCGATGATCTTCGTGCCGCCGGCGTTTGCCGCCGACGCGATCATGGAGGCCGCCGACGCGGGCCTGGCGCTCGTGGTGTGCATCACCGAAGGCATCCCGGTGATCGACGCCATGCGCGCGCTGCAGTTCATGAAGGGGCGCAGCACGCGTCTCATCGGTCCGAACTGTCCCGGTGTCATCACGGCAGGGCAAGCCAAGGTCGGCATCATCCCAGGGCACATCTGTCAGGAAGGACGCGTCGGGATCGTGTCGCGGAGCGGCACGCTGACCTACGAAGCGATTCATCAGCTCACCGCGCTCGGTCTCGGCCAAACCACCTGCATCGGGATCGGCGGGGACCCGCTGATCGGCACGACGTTCATCGACGCGCTGGCGCTGTTCTCGAAGGACGCGGAGACTGAAGCGGTCGTGATGATCGGCGAGATTGGCGGCTCGGCGGAGGAGGAGGCAGCCGCGTGGATCAAACAGCACTTCCGCAAGCCGGTCGTCGGCTTCATCGCCGGCCAGACGGCCCCGCCGGGTCGGCGCATGGGTCACGCC
>JBOGIN010000776.1:0-2234 GCA_050742275.1 Vicinamibacteraceae bacterium | reverse complement strand
CGGAAAGTGAACGCGCATCGCGACTTCGGTTTTTTCGCTTGGCGAGGATGTCGTCAGCGACCTTCGCTGATCGCTGCTTCGTGCTTTCGCGAACGTCACTGCCGTGTTCATCCTGGTAGCTGGTTCCGGGAAAAGCGCACGCCCGACCAGCGACCGCGTTGTGGCAGTCGAATATACGGAACAAGACCCTCACGAGTCCAGCGTTCGAGCGTTCTCGCAGAGACTTTGAGAACCTGCGCCGCCTCGCGGTACGTGAGGACCTGTTCATCACTACCTGCAGCGCCGGCGACGGCCGGTTCGTCGGTGACCTGCCTCCCTTGTTCGACGAAGCGCGCGTGCGAGTCCCACCTTGTCATCGGTATAGATGCGCGCATCGTGCTGGGTCGGGACGTCTCGCAATCGATCTGCGCTTGAGAGAACGCCCGTGCAAGCATCGCGACAAGGCGCTGATCGCGAGATCTCACGGAGTGAATCGGTTGGTCATACGATGGCCGTCGGTCGTTCATGATGACGCGGTGCTCGGCGGCGTCCAGGGTGCCCTTCGGCGGCTCCGCCGCCCTTGACCCCGCCTCCGCGCCCGCGCGCGGATCAGCTCCTATCGACGGCCCTCGAATGAAGAGAGTGATTCCAAGCTCTCATACGCGGTGGTGCGGCCCGGCTGTGCGATATCGGACGTCGTCTGTTCGGCTACGGGATGAGGAGCCAGCCTCGAAGCCCGGCGACGGACGGCACGACGCTGAAGTTGCGTGAAGCCGCCTGCTATGGACATTGCATATGAGCAACGCTATGCTCATTTGGAACGTCCAAAGGATCGAGTGTGCGGTCAAGGTGAACAGTCGAGGATGGAGCGGCGGATGGACAGGAAGACATCGGAAGTGCTGCAAGGGACGTTGGACCTCATGATCCTGAAGACGCTGCACGCGCTGGGGTCTTTGCACGGCTTCGGCATCGCGCGGCGCATCGAGCAGGTGAGCCGCGACGTGCTCCAGCTGAACGAGGGCACCGTGTACACCTCGTTGCTGCGGTTGCAACAGCAGGCGTGGATTACGGCCGAGTGGGGTACGTCAGAGAACAACCGGAAGGCGAAGTTCTACTCAATCACCGCACGCGGCCGGAAGCAGCTCGAGATCGAAACGGAGAACTGGGAGCGCATCTCCGACGTGATTCGCCGCGTGCTGCGGCAGGAAGCGGAAGGGTAACCATGCACGCACGTCGAGTGTTTAGGCTCCGCGCCTTCGCGGCGAAGCTTCGTGGTTTCGTGCGCGGCCAGAGCGACGGCGAGGAGTTCGACTCGGACATCCTGGAGCACTTACGGCTGCTCGCCGACCGACTCGTAGCGCAGGGAATGTCCAGAGAAGATGCTGTCATAGCCGCCCGCCGGCAGTTCGGCAACACCACCCTCTTGCACGAGGATCGTCGAGCGCTCCAGACGCTCCCCTCGTTCGAGATCCTGTGGCGCGATCTGCGCTACGCGGTACGGACGTTGTCGAGAAGCCCGGGATTTGCCGCCGCCGCGATCCTCACCCTGGCGCTCGGGATCGCATCGAATGCGGCCATTTTCAGCGTCGTCCATGCCACGTTCCTGGCGCCGCTCCCCTATCACGACGCGGACCGGCTCGTCATGGTCTGGTCGAGTAATCGGGGCACCCGGAATGCCACGGCCGCGGCCGACTTCTTCGAGTGGCGCCGGCGTTCCAGCGCGTTCTCCGACTTGCATGTCACCGGCGGACGGATGGTCAATGTGGGCGGCGACCGGCCGGAACAGATGAGAGCGCAGGTCGCGACGCCCGGCCTGCCGGGGATGCAGTGCGGCGGCCACCCGCTCGCCCTGGGGCGCCTGTTTCTCGAAGAGGAAGGCACGCCGGGCAGGGACCAGGTGGTGATCCTGAGCCACAACTTCTGGCAGGAGCGCTTCGGCGGTGATCCGAACGTGATCGGCCAGGCGCTCCGGATCAACGGCAAGCCATACACCGTGGTCGGCGTGCTCGGTGAGGCGCCGTGCGGACACTTACCGTGGGGGCTCTGGATGCCGCGCGCCTTCGCGGCGGATCAGATCAATCGCGACCTCCGAGATCTGTTGGTGATGGGGCGACTGAAGCCTGGCGTCTCGATCGATCAGGCCAATGCGGACATGAGGAACGTTACCGACGGCCTCGCCCGGGAGTTCCCCGCGTCTAACACCGGCTGGGGCGCGAGCGTCGAGCCGTTACGCAACAACTTCCTGAACGCGAGTA
>JBOGIN010000775.1:0-3051 GCA_050742275.1 Vicinamibacteraceae bacterium | reverse complement strand
GCGCACGCACCTTGGCGACCAGCCTAGCGCCCTTGACGTCGGTATTTTCAAAGGAGGCGGTCCAATGCGTCTGTGCCGCGGAAAACCTTGTCAAGCACTATCTCGCGGAGCGCACCTGGTTCGGAGGAGAAAATCCGGCAGCAGGCTCCAGGTGCGGTGTTCAGACCGCGCGGACGAGGGACCTTCCACGAAAACGACAACCGAACCGAATCGCTACGCGATGCGGTACCGCTTGATCGTCGCTTCGTTTACGTCGACGCCCAATCCCGGGCCGGAGGGGACCGGCAGGCAGCCGTCCACCAGGCGGAGCGGCTCACGCACGAGCTCGCGGCTCAAGGGGCCTTGCGACGTGTTGAATTCGACGAAGACCGCGCGCCGCTGGAAGGCATTGAGGTGGAGCGACGCGGCGGTCAGCAGATCCGACGACCAGGAGTGCGGGATCACGAGCACGTTGGCGGTCTCTGCCATGTGGACGATCTTGCGCGCGGCCGTGAAGCCGCCGCAGCGCGTCAGGTCCGGCTGGAGCACGTCCACCCGCGCCCGCTCGATGAGCTGTCGAAAGCCCCACTCGGTGGCTTCCTGCTCGCCGCAGGCAATGAGCGTATCGACGCGCGAGGCCAACTGGCGATAGCCGTCATAGTCTTCCGGGTGCAGCAGCTCCTCGATGAAGTACGGCCGGTATGGCTCGAGCGCGCGCACGACCTGGATGGCCTGCTTGGGCGTCCGCTCGACGAACCAGCCGGTGTCGACGAGCAGATCGCGCGAGGGGCCGAGCGCGTCGCGCGCTGCTTCGACGAGACGCACGTCCCGGCTCGGATCGTCACCAAAGACGCCCCAGCCGAACTTCACGGCACTAAAGCCTTGATCCACGTAGCGGCTGGCCGCCTCGCGCATCGCCTGCGGCGTCGGCCGGAAGAGCGTGCTCGCGTACGCGCGCACGCGGTCGCGCCACTTGGCGCCGAGCAGGAGGTGGATGGGCTGCTGGTAGAACTTGCCGATGAGATCCCAGAGGGCGATGTCGATGGCCGAGATCGCTTGCATGGCCGCGCCGCGCCGGCCGTAATAAATGCTGCCTCGGTACATCTTGTACCAGAGGCGCTCCACCTCGAGCGGGTTCTCGCCGACGATGAGCGACGCCAGTCCGTCGAAGGCGGCCTTGTCCGACTCGCCCCATGTCGGCGCCTCCACGGCCGCCTTGGCCACGAGCGGGGAGGTCTCCATATCGGAGTATCCCGTGAGGCCGGCGTCGGTGGACACCTTCACGAGCCCCATGTAGGTTGGCCCGGGCGACTCCTCGGCGCCTTCCGGGCTGCGGTAGAGGCCTGGCGACTTCAGAACGAGGACTTCGACATTCGTGATGTTCATGGCTGCGCGGAGATGTCCTCGGCGAGGACGTAGAGCGTCGAGCCCTGGCGGCAGGCCGCCGAGAAGTGCAACGCGATGACGACACCGTCGCGATGCGCGCGGATCTCGAGCGGATCGGAGGCGTGGTCGGCAAAGTCGTGCAGCCGCCCGAGTAGCGCACCTCGCGAGACGTCCGCACCTGGCTCCACCACCGGCTCCCAGATGCCGTTCCGCGGGCAGGGGACGTAGTCCGCGAGATCCAGCGCCTGCACCACGCGGGGCGGCGACGCACGGTCTTCATCGATCCTGCGGACCGGCCCCGGCAGCATCTGGTAGTGACGCAGGACGTTTCTCACACCTTCGTAGGCGTGCCGAACGCCTCGCGGCGTGGCGCCTTCGGCGAACCCGAGCTCGCTGCCAAGTGCGAGCTTTCCGTCCGCCTCGGCCTCGTCTGTTAGCAGCCCCAACGTCATCTGGCGCGAGTACACGTAGATGAACGGCGTGTCGAACAGGCGCGCGATCTGCATCGCCTCCTCGCGCCGCGCGGGATCGGAGATTGGGTGCAGCGACGTGCACAGCGGGAAGATCGCCTCGCGGCCGCCGGCGTGGATGTCGATGACAACACGGACGTGCGGGAACACCCGGGCTTTCACGAAATGCGCGATTCGAAGCGACAGGCTGCCGTGTGCGTCTCCGGGAAAGGCGCGGTTCATGTTGACCCCATCCTCGGGACAGTCACGCGTGTGCGCCGTACACGCTGCCTCGCTCAACTGCGGCATGAGAATCACGCGACCGCGCACCTCGTTGGGATCCAGATCGCGGCAGAGCCGCTTCACGGCAATCTGTCCTTCGTACTCGTTGCCGTGCGTGCCGCCGATGATGGCGATGCCCGTTCCCGCATCCTGTGCAGGCGGCCCGTTGATTACCGTCATCGGCACGAGCGAATAGCCCCACCGGGAATCGAGGTGAAACGCCAGCCGATAGTGGTGCTTTCCGGGCAGGTCGAAGTCGACTCGATGGGGATCGATCGGCTGCACAGTCATCATCGACCGCGCTCCACGACCGTTGCGCGCGTGTCAGGAGCATTCATGCCCTGCGAGTCTATGCGAAGGAGCGGCCACATCGGCTGTTGGATGGAGCGGGCGCGGTTTCTTGTCCAGCAGGCTGGATGCCGAGCTCAAAAGCCGACCTCGCGATACTCGAGGAGGGGGCGTATATTGTAGGCTGCAGAAGGGTTGTCGCACGCCAGCTTGTCGATGAGCTTCGAGCCCTTGAGAGACATAGCGCGCGGTCTTCATGACTCATGGATACGTAGCGCGCGGTCTTTAGACCGCGCGTCATCGCAAGAAAGGCAGGCGCGACATGAGTGAGCGCAAGTATCGACACCGCGGCTACAGAGACGACGATCGGCCCGAGCGTCCGGCGAAGAAGGTCGAGCGACCGCAGGTGCCGCGCCATCTACGCGAGCCGCGGGCGCCGAGCTTCCCAGGCTTCACGGAGACGATCAAGTGCACACGCTGCGGGCGGACGATCGAGCCACCAGTGGCACAGGATGCACGGTGCGGTTGCGGCTCCGGTTTGCACGCCTGCCTTCAGTGCGCGTTCTTCGACCCGGGGAGCCGCTTCGAGTGCATGCAGGCCGTTCCGGCACGCGTCACACCCAAGGATGCGCCGAACAGTTGCACGCTCTTCGAGCCGCGTGTGCGC
>JBOGIN010000774.1:0-3953 GCA_050742275.1 Vicinamibacteraceae bacterium | reverse complement strand
GAGCGCCGCCAACGCCTCGCACGCGCGCGCCACCAGCGTGCGATCGTCGAGGCTCAGCAGGTAAGGGGTGCGTGATCCACCGAAGAAAGCGCGAACCAACACAGATCCGTCTGGCGCACGACCGGGCCATTTCGACGAGACCCAGGTCGCGGCCATCAGCGGACAATGGCGCTCGAGCGCGGGCACGACGAAACCGCTGCCTGCCAACGGATGTCTGACGAGGGAGCGAGGGTACGCGAGCACAACGGATGCCAGCGAGGTGTAGTGGACGCTGCCGCAGCGCTCCGCGACAACGGGATCCATGGGTTCGAGCAGCCGGGCGGCGACGTGGGCTGGCGCGGCGAGCACGACACCGTCAGCCGGCAGGCTCGCGCCGGAGTCCAGCGCCACGGTTACCTCGGGTGAGGTCGTCACGGCGGCGACGCGGGCACGACACTGGATCGAGCCCGGAGGCAGCGCCGCGACGATTGCCTCGACCAGCTCGATCATCCCGCCTGGGAACGAGCGAAATGGACCGCCGGTGGAAGGTGGGCGCCTGGCCGCTCGCATTGTCGTAATGATGCTTCTACGCTCGCTCAGCGCCCGCCACAGCTCCGGCAGCGCCAGAGGCGCTGAAAGCTCGTCGACGTTGCCGCCGTAGATGCCGCCGAGGATTGGCTCGACGAGCCAGTCGACCACCTCGTGGCCCAGTCGCCGGCGAAGGAGCGCGCCGATCGACTCGTCTGCGGCGTCCAGCGTGAGAGGGCGGGGCAGGATCAAGTCGCCCGCGGCGCGCAGCTTTCCCCGCAGCGACAGCAGCCGGGTGGTTGCGAGCGCGGCGACGTTTGTCGGAATCCCCAGGACGACGCCGTCCGGGAGCGCGTGGAGACGGCCGTTGCGGAGGACGTACGCGACGCGCGGAAGCAACGTGTCAATGGCACGCGACATGATGCCGAGCTCGTTGCAAAGTGCTACTGCGCCTGGCTTTGTCACGAGGAAGGCGTCGGGGCCAGCGTCGATCGTAAAGCCGTCCACGACCTCGGTTCGAATGAGGCCACCCAGGCGGTCCGAGGCTTCCAGCAGGCGCACGTCAACGCCGCGCCGTGCCAGCTCGTAGGCGGCCGCGAGACCGGCGATGCCGCCACCGACGACGATGACACGAGGCATGGGGTCAGGAAACGGGAAACGGGAAACAGGATACGGGATATGGGTAGCTTGGGATGACGAGGCCAACATCGGATATCACGGTTCGGAGCTTCCGCAGCTCAACGAGCTGAAGGGATCTCGATGCTCGTCTCCGCGCTTCCTCGTTCGCCGTTTCCGGTTTCCCGTTTCCTGATCGCGTCTTCAACCCGTCCGCACCGCCGACGCTTCGTGGACGAACCGAGCGAGCATCTGAACGTGCTCCGGCGGGGTGGTGGGGAGGATTCCATGGCCGAGGTTGAAGATGTGGCCAGGCCGACCTGCCGCCCGCTGGAGCACATCTTCCGCACCTTCGCGGATCCGCCAGCGAGATCCCAGGAGCAGGGTCGGGTCGAGGTTGCCCTGCACCGCGCGATCGAACCCAATCCGCATCCAGGCCTCGTCGAGCGGCACCCGCCAGTCCACGCCGATGACATCTCCTCCCGCCTCGCGCATCGTCTCGAGCAGCGCGGAAGTCCCGGTCCCGAAATGAATCGTTGGCACGCGTTTCCCCAGCGCTTCGAAAACCCGGTACGTGTGCGGCAGGGCAAACTCACGGTAGTCGCGTTCGGACAGCTGGCCCACCCAGGAGTCGAAGAGCTGGACGGCATCCACGCCGGCGCTGATTTGAGCCTCGAGGAGCGCGGAGGCTGCGTCGGCGAGCTTGCGGCAGAGCTCGTGCCACGCCTCCGGGGCCGTATACATCAGCGCTTTCGTCCGGGCGAACGTCTTGGAAGGACCACCCTCCACCGCATATGACGCAAGCGTAAACGGCGCGCCGGCAAACCCGATGAGTGGAAGCGTACCGTCGAGCTCCCGCTTCACCAGCCGCACGGCTTCGAGGACGAACGGCAGGTCCGCGCCAGGCTCGAGCGGGCGCAGGCGGTCGATGTCGCTCTGGCTTCGGAGTGGCGAGTGAATGACCGGTCCCTCGCCCTGCACGAACTCGAACGACAAGCCCATGGGCGCTAGCGGCAAGAGGAGGTCTGAGAACAGGATGGCGGCGTCCACCTCGATACGCTGGAGCGGTTGCAGCGTAATCTCTGCCGCAAGTTCGGGCGTTTGACAGAGCTCTACCAGCGAATGGCGCTCGCGGAGCGCGCGATACTCCGCCATGTAACGCCCGGCTTGGCGCATGAACCACACGGGGGTGGCGTCTACCGGCTGCCGTCTGCAGGCGCGCAGGAATCGATCTGAGCGGTTTTTATGCTTCAAGTCTTTGAAGATAAGCTACTTAAATGAAGTGCTTCCGGCTTGTTGCGGCCCCGACGTTGGGGTTGCGTCATCGTCGAGCGCTGCTAGCACGGCCAGGCGCTTCCATGTTACCATCTCGTATTTGGCGCGTTCCGATGCCGCAGCAAGTGTTTTCTCGTGGGAGGCGGAGTGGCCATATTTGTCCGGCCGGTACGAGAACAGGTTGAGCATGACCGTGTGATTCGGGTCCTGCAGACACGGTGGCGGCGCCGTTTTACCGTGGAAGTCAACACCGGTGAGGAACGCGCAGCATCGATTCGGCTTCGCGAGACACAGCTCTATCCCGACTTGATTCTGACGCTCACGGATGGCGGCAAGCACACCAAGCCGCACGCCATTGTCGAGGTCGAGACAGGCGAATCGGTCAACCACCTGGAAGCGTTGTCGCAATGGGTCGCCTTCAGTAAAGCCAAGGCACGCTTCTATTTGTACGTGCCTGCCGCGTCGGTTGATGCGGCGCGCCGGCTGTGTGCGACGTTCCGCGTCGCGCCGTCGGAGATCTGGAGCTATCAGACGCTCGGCGATCAGATTCGATTTACACAAGTTATTCGGGCGCCGGCCGAAGGCGCGCGCACGGCAGTGGTGGAAGGGAAGCCAGCGCGCGCCAAGTCCGTGGCCAAGCGCCCAGCACGCGCTCCTGCGCGCGCGGCTAAACCGTCCGGCAGGGCGGCCAAGGGGACGTCCCGGACGGCGGCAAAGCGCGACCCCAAGGCGGCCGCACGCCGGCCGAGCCGGTCTGCACGACCGGCCCGCGCTGCCGCCGCGCGGAAGACGCCGCCGGCACGCAAGACCACTGGCAAGCGGGTCAGCAAGGCCGTGCGAGCGCAGAAGCGCCGTTAAGGGTTTTAAAGACTGCGCGCGCAGAAGGCGCCGCTAAGGGTTGTAGACATTGCCGTTTCTGCGCATTCTGCGCGACAAGCGCGGCATCGAACATCTCTCGCTGTATCAGCCTGGGCGGGACGGTCGCCCACGTGTTCTCTACTGGTTTCGGAGCTCATCCGCCGCCAAGTCTGGCGGCCGGGCGCCGTTGGACGAGGCCGCGCGGCGGGAGATCGAACGACAGTTTCCCGACATCACCTTCGATTGGCAGGCGCTGTGGCAGACCGCCACGACAGCGACACTGCCAGAGCTGTCGCCGCCGCGAGCCGTCGGTGCCGCCGCGGAGGGGGCTCAAGGCTCTCGCGGTCCGGTGGATCGACCGGACAGGAGCGACCGGTCGGAGCGGGCTCTCGAGGGTGTCGAACCGCCTGGTCCCGAGCAGGAGCGAGCCCAGCGCCGCCGAAGCGGTCGCGCCCGTCGGCGGCCGCGGTCGGCACGACGCCAGACAGCCGTGGAAGTCTCGCCAGCGTCTGAAGTCTCAGAGTAAACTTACGAGCTATGACAAGGTTGTCCCTCACACGAGCGGTGTCCGTTGCAATGACGTGTGTGGTCATCGCCGCGGGAAGCGGCGTGCAGTCTTCGAGCGGGGAAGCGCGTCGAGGTCAGGCGCAAGCGCAACAGCCACCGGGTCAAGCCAAGCCCTCGGCGCAAGCCAAACC
>JBOGIN010000773.1:0-3475 GCA_050742275.1 Vicinamibacteraceae bacterium | reverse complement strand
GCGCTGCCCTGAATCGGCAGATTGACGGTCACGCGCTCAGCGGCCGAGCGTATCTGGCCGTTCCGATTCGTAATCTCCGGCACCAGCCGCCGTCGGCCGAACATCGTCGTCACCACGCCGGTCTCGCGTGTGCGCGCCAGCGTATCGTCGATGAACCGGCGCACGGCGGGGAAGCCTCGGAAGTATGCATCGATGAACTCCTGGGCCGCCTGTTGCGTGACGCCGATGTCGCGCGCCAGCGTGAATGCCGTCTTGCCGTAGAGCAGCGCGTAGTTGATGATCTTCGCTCGGCGTCGCAGCTCGTGCTTGCCGAGGCTGCTACCGGCGCCGAACACCTGCAACGCGGTCCGGTCGTGAATGTCTTCACCCCGGCGGAACGCGTCGATGAGCGCCCCTTCGCCGGCGAGGTGCGCCAGCACGCGAAGCTCGATCTGTGAGTAGTCGGCCGAGACGATCACATTGCCAGGCTCGGCGATGAACGCGCGTCGAATCTCCCGGCCGAGCTCGGTGCGGATGGGGATGTTCTGAAGGTTCGGCTCGGAGCTGCTCAGACGACCCGTTGCCGCCACCGCCTGGTTGAACGACGTGTGGACACGTCCGGTATCGCGATTGACGAGCTGCGGCAGCGCGTCGACGTACGTGCTCTTGAGCTTCTGCACCGCCCGCCATTCGAGAATCTCCCGCGGCAGCTCGTGCGCGAGCGCCAGCTCCTCGAGCACTTCGACGGCCGTCGAGGCGGCGCGCGTTTTGCCTGTGCGCTTCAACGTCGGGAGCTGCAACTTGTCGAAGAGCACCTCCGCGAGCTGGCGGGGCGAGTTGATGTTGAACTCCATGCCGGCCAGCTCGTAGACGCGGGCGCTGCGCTCGTGCAGCTCCGCCTCCATGTGGTCCGACAATCCGCGCAGCACCGCGAGGTCCAGGCGCACGCCGGCGCGCTCCATGTCCACCAGCACCGGCACGAGCGGCAGCTCCAGCTCGCGATAGACGGAGGTGAGACGCTCCCGCTCGAGCGCCGGGGTGAGCGCGTCGCGCAGTTGGAGCGCGAGGTCGGCGCGCTCCCCCGCGAACACAACCGCCGCGTCGACGGGGACCCGTGCCAAGGGAACCGCCTTCGCGCCGCGGCCGCAGACCTCTTCCACGCTCGTGGCCCGGTAGCCGAGCCGCTCCAGTGCGAGCGGCTCGATGGCGTGGCTGGACTGCGTCGCGTTGAGCACATAGCTCGCCAGCATCGAGTCGCCTTCGAGACCTTGCAGCGCAATGCCGTAGCGCGCGAGGAGCACGGCCGCCGCCTTCAGGTCGTGCGCAACTTTGCTCCGCTTCGGATCCTCGAGAACCGGCTTCAGAAGCTTCAGCGCGTCAGCGGCGTTGATGTTGCTCGTTGCGTCCAACGTCGTGTGGCCGAACGGAAGATAGCGCGCCCACCGCGGACCGGTGGCGACCGCCATGCCGACCACGCTGCCGAGCATGGGCGCCAACCCGTCGCTCGCGACGTACACGGCAACGCGCTCGGCGCGCTCCAGGTCCGCCGCCAGCGCGCGCACCTCGTCCAGCGAGGTCACGGTGCGGTAGTCACGCTCGACGTCGGTCGCCGATGGCGCGTACTCGGTAACCAGCGATCGAAAGCCGAGGCGCGAGAACAGCTCGAACGCCGCCCGCTGCGACGGACCGCGATAGCGCATGGCATCGAGATCGACGTCGACTGGCACATCGGTGCGAATGCGCGCCAGCTCTAGGCTTTGCACGGCCTGCTCGCGATAGGTTTCGAGCGCCTGGCGATATCGCTTTTGGGGGACTTCGGCGGCGCGCGCCAGCAGCGCGTCGAGCGAACCATGCTGCACGATGAGCTCCCGGGCGCCTTTCTCGCCGATCCCCGGAACGCCCTTGATGTTGTCGATGGCGTCCCCCATGAGCGCGACGACGTCGACCACGCGCTCCGGAGGCACGCCAAACTTCTCGATGACCGCCGCGCGGTCGTACCACGCGCCCTCGTCCCGCGGGTTGAAGACACGAACGCGCTCATCGACGAGCTGGAAGAAGTCTTTGTCACCGGTGACCAGCGCGACGTCGAACCCCTGTTCGACGGCCCGTCTCGCTATCGTCGCCATCACGTCGTCTGCTTCGTAACGCTCGTACGTGATGATCGGCACGCCGAGCGCTGCACACGCTTCGTGGACCCAAGGCACTTGCTCGGCGAGATCGGATGGCATCGGCGCCCGGTTGGCCTTGTAATCCGGGGCGAGGTCGGAGCGGAACGTCGGGCCAGCGAGATCGAAGGCGGCCGCGATGAACGTCGGCGTATGGTCCTGCAGCAGCTTGCGTAGCATCGTGGCGAAGCCGTACACGGCGTTCGTCGATCGCCCGTCGGGGCCGGACAGCCCGCGAATCGCGTGGTAGGCGCGGTACATCTGCGAGCTGCCATCGATCAGAAACAGAACAGGACGTTCAGCCATACGCACGGATAAGGATACCTTGCATGTCAGGCGTCAGGGATCAGGGGTCAGCAGGCGTCAGGGGTCAGGGCTCAGCATGGTAGTTTCCGCCACGGTAGCTAACGGCGTAGGCCCTCGACCCTCCTTCGTTGGGACACGCCCGAGAGCCGCCCCCTGACGCCTTCCCCCCTGCTCCCTGCTGACCCCTGACCCCTGAGCCCTGACGCCTAGTATGATCGCCCCGTATGCCTGTGCGTCGACTGGTGAGCTGGGCGGTGCTCGTTGCCCTGCTGGGCGTGAGCGCCTGTGGCGGCGGCGGGTGGTTTCGTGAATACGAGTACGACGAAGAAACGTTCGTCAACCTCGATGGCTCGGCGAGAATCGTCGTGAGTAGCTCGCTTGTGGCGCTCCGGGCGCTGCATGGCTTCGACGTGCCGACCGATCCGGCGGCGTCCATCGACCGCGAGGCGATTGGCAAGCTGTTCGCGTCTCCGGTCACGCGAGACGTGTACGTGTCGCGGCCGTGGCGCCGGCATGGGCGCGCGTATGTGAGCGTGGAGCTTCAGGCGCCGGACCTCGAGCGCCTCAGCGAGGCCGCGCCGTTCCGCTGGTCGCGCTACTCGCTGACGCGCCGTGGCCCCGACTTCGTCTACCGCCAGCGCGTGGGCGCCCCGATCGCGAAGCCGTCTCGGGTGGGCCCCTGGACCGGCGACGAGCTGGTGGCGTTCCGTCTGCACCTGCCGAGCAAGGTGCTGTTTCACAACTCACCGACGCGACGAGTCGAGCGCGGCAACATCGTCACGTGGGAGCAGCCGCTCGCGGCGCGCTTCGCTGGCGCCCCCGTCGACATCGAGGTTCGGCTCCACCCGCAGACGATTCTGTACCGCACGTTGATCATCTTCGGCGTGGCTCTCGCTACTGCGATCGTGCTGCTGGCCTCGCTGGTGTGGTGGATGAGGTGGAAGGGACGACGACTCCGCGAGGCGGCACGCGCGGAACCGGAGCGTCGCTTGGGTTGACAACCGACCTGAGCGCGCGGCATACTC
>JBOGIN010000772.1:0-4722 GCA_050742275.1 Vicinamibacteraceae bacterium | reverse complement strand
AGGGGTCAGGGATCAGGGGTCAGGGATCAGCAGGCGTCAGGCGGTAGGCGTCAGTCCCGTAAGGCGTCAGCCGATCAGCAATCAGACAGGCCGGCACGCCGCCGTGTCCCTGAGGCCTGATCCCTGACGCCTGCTGACCCCTGATCCCTGCTCCCTGATCCCTTTACACGGATTTTACAGCCGCGAAACCTCTGTGAAATCCGCGCTGATTACTGTTGGGCCTATGCGAAGCTCCGTACGTCTTGCTGGCGCCGTGGCCGCTCTGGCGCTGGCTGCCGTGGGTATTGTCGGGTGCGGCTCGCGCCAGGCCATCCGGATCGATGGATCGAGCACCGTCTATCCTATTACCGAGGCGGTTGCCGAAGAGTTCCAGCGCGAGCAGTCGGGCACACGTGTGACCGTCGGAATCTCCGGCACCGGTGGCGGCTTCCAGCGCTTGTGCCGGGGCGAGCTGGACATCTCGGATGCCTCCAGGCCGATCCGAGAGTCGGAGATCAAGGCCTGTCAGTCCGGCCAGGTCGAGTACATCGAGCTTCCCGTGGCGTACGACGGGCTCACCGTTGTCGTCAATCCCAAGAACAGCTGGGCGTCGGCCATGACCGTGGCGGAGCTCAAGAAACTCTGGGAGCCGGCGGCCGAGGGCAAGGTGACGCGGTGGAACCAGATCCGCGAAGGCTGGCCCGATCAGGAAGTGCATCTGTTCGGCGCCGGCGTCGACTCGGGCACGTTCGATTACTTCACCGAAGCGGTCGTTGGGGAGGAGGACGCCAGCCGGGGCGACTTCACGTCCAGCGAGGATGACAACGTGCTCGTGCAAGGCGTGGCGGGCGATCAACTGGCGCTTGGGTTCTTTGGGTACGCATACTACGAAGAGAACAAGGAGCGGCTCAAGCCAGTGGCAATCGCCAATGGCAGCGATACGGCCGCGGCCGTTCTCCCCTCTCAGGAGACGGTCCGCAGCGGCACGTATGCTCCGCTCTCGCGCCCGGTGTTCATCTACGTGAACGTGGCGAGCTTGGACCGGCCGGAAGTCGGGCAGTTCGTCGACTACTATTTGCGGCGGGGTCCCGGCCTGGTCTCGGAGGTCGGCTACGTACCACTCAACGACGAGCTGCAGCGTCTCGTCAATCAGCGCTTCGACGCGCGCAAGACGGGCACGGCCTTCACGGCGGAGGACGGGGGCGCCAAGAAGCCGTTGGAGGAGCTCTACGCCGCTCGATAGACCTCGGAGCCTGACGCCTCGGCGAAGAAACTGTAGCGCGCCTGCCCGGTCGTCTCCCTCGACGCTATGACCAGACGGTTCCGACAACGCTTCGAGACGGTGATCGAGCGAGCCCTGTTTGCGTGCGCCGCGCTGTCGGTGTTCGTGACCCTGGGCATCATTGCCGTGCTGTTGTTCGAGACACTGGGGTTCTTCCGCGAAGTCGCGATCACGGAATTCCTGTTCGGGACGACATGGACGCCGCTCTTCTTCAACAAGCGGTTTGGGGTGCTGCCGCTCGTCGCGGGCACGGCGCTCGTCTCCGCGATTGCCATGGTGGTCGCGCTGCCGGCGGGACTGCTGAGCGCCGTTTACCTCAGTGAGTATGCGTCGTCCGGCACACGGCGCCTCGTCAAGCCGATCCTGGAAGTGCTCGCGGGCGTGCCCACCGTGGTCTACGGCTACTTCTCGCTGCTCTTCTTCACGCCGCTGCTCAAATCGTTTCTGCCACAGCTCGCCGGCTTCAACGCGCTCAGCCCAGGCATCGTGATGGGCATCATGATCCTGCCGCTCGTCTCGTCGTTGAGCGAGGATGCGCTGCACAGCGTTCCGACTGGCTTGCGCGAAGCCTCGTACGCGCTCGGCGCGACCAAGGCGCAAACGTCGCTGACGGTCGTGGTGCCGGCTGCGCTCTCCGGGATCTCGGCTGCGGCGATCCTGGCGGTGTCGCGCGCCATTGGCGAAACGATGATCGTCGCGATTGCGGCAGGCCAGCAGCCGCGCCTGACCGCAAACCCGCTCGTCCCGGTCGAGACCATGACCGCGTTCATCGTCCAGGTGAGCCTCGGGGACACGCCGACGGGAACTATCGAGTACCGGACAATCTTTGCCGTGGGCATGCTGCTCTTCGTGGGCACATTCGGGCTGAATCTCTTCAGCACCTGGCTGCGCGGCCGCTACCGTGAGGTGTACCGCTGATGGAAATGCCACGGAAGGCCACGCGTGCGCGCCGGTTGAGCGACAAGGCGCTGGCCTTCTCCGGCCTCATCGTCTTGGGATTGGCGCTCCTGGCCCTGGCGACGCTATTGGTCGACGTCTTCATCGACGGCGCCGGGCGCGTGTCGTGGCCGTTCCTGGTTGGCTATCCGTCGCGGCGGGCCGCAGACGCCGGCCTGTTGCCGGCGCTCGTCGGCAGCCTGTATCTCATCCTCCTCACGATCCTGATTGCGCTGCCGATTGGCGTCGGCGCGGCGATCTACTTGGAGGAGTACTCGACGCAGGGGCGCATCGCGCGATTCATCGAGCTGAACATCGCGAACCTCGCGGCGGTGCCGTCGATCATCTATGGCCTGCTGGGGCTGGGCCTCTTCGTGCGCGCGCTCGCCATGGGCCAGAGCTTGCTTGCCGGCGCCTGCACGCTGGCGCTCCTGCTGCTGCCGATTGTGATTCTCTCGACGCGGGAGGCGCTGAGGGCGGTCCCCGTCTCGCTGCGCGAAGGGTCGTACGCGCTCGGAGCGACCAGATGGCAGACGGTCTGGACCCAGGTGCTCCCGGTCGCCACGCCTGGCATCTTGACGGGGGTGATCCTGGCGATCTCGCGCGCCATCGGGGAAACCGCTCCGCTCATCACGATTGGCGCGCTGACCTACGTCCCGTTCGTCCCGGACAGTATCTGGTCGCCGTTCACCGTGCTCCCGATCCAGATCTTCAATTGGGTCTCGCGGCCACAGACCGACTTTCTCGTAAATGCAGCCGGGGGTATCCTGGTACTGCTCGTGTTGTTACTGTCGCTGAACGCCGCAGCCATCCTGCTGCGCGATCGCTATCGAAGTCAGAGGATGTGATGACGCCCAATGCGCCGCCGCTGCCGTCACTCTCGCCGCGGCCGGCTTCTCCGTCGCCTGGAACCGCAGACGCGGCCGGATCTCAGGCGGATCCGGCAACGTTGAACGCGAAGATCGAGGCACGCCAGCTGAACTTCTACTATGGCGACGCGCACGTGCTGCACGGCATCAACATGCGCATCCCCGAGCGGCTGGTGACGGCGTTCATCGGGCCCTCCGGTTGCGGCAAGAGCACGTTCCTCCGGACGCTGAACCGGATGAACGACATCATTCCCGGCGCGCGCGTGGAGGGGACCGTCGAGGTGGACGGCGTCGACATCTACGGCCGCGAGATCGACGTCGTCGGCCTGCGCCGGCGCATCGGGATGGTCTTCCAGAAATCGAACCCGTTCCCGAAGTCGGTGTACGACAACATCGCGTACGGCCCGCGCATCAATGGGATGATCACGAGTCGCGGGCAGCTCGACGATCTGGTGGAGGGCAGCTTGCGCGCTGCCGCGCTGTGGGACGAGGTCAAGGACCGCCTGCACACGTCGGCGCTCGCCCTCTCCGGCGGCCAACAACAGCGCCTGTGCATCGCCAGGGCGCTGGCGGTCAAGCCGGACATCGTGTTGATGGACGAGCCGGCATCGGCGCTCGACCCCATCGCCACGCAGCGGATCGAGGAACTGGTGCATCAGCTCAAGCGCGACTACACGATCGTCATCGTCACCCACAACATGCAGCAGGCGGCGCGCATCTCCGATTTCACGGCGTTCTTCTGGCTGGGGCGACTCGTCGAGTTCGACCGGACCGAGCGCATCTTCACGGCGCCCCAGGAACAGCTCACGGAGGATTACGTGACCGGGCGCTTCGGCTGAGGCACACATTCGCTACCATGTCACCAATGGACCCATCGTCTGCCGCATCCAGGGAACCGGTCGAGCGCGTGGTCTCGCAACTGCACGAATCCCTCGAGAACCTCAAGGAGCGCTTGCTCGTCATGGGAGGATTGGCCGAGGAGCGCGTCCATCATGTCATCCAGGCCCTCGTCGACCGTGACGTCGCGCAGGTGGAGAAGATTCGCACCAGCGACGAGCCGGTCAACGAGCTTCATATGGAGATCGACGACCGCTGCTTCAAGATGCTGGCGCTCCACCAGCCGATGGCCGTGGACCTGCGTGGGATCGTCGGCGCGGTCAAGATCAACACCGACCTCGAGCGCGTGGGCGATCTCGCCGTCAACATCGCCGAGGCGGCGCAGCGCTATCTGCTCCACCCGCCGGTGAAGGAGCTCATCGACATCCCACGCATGGCGACGATTGCGCAGGCGATGCTGCGCGATGCGCTCGATGCGTACGTCCGGCGCGATCTCGAGCTGGCCCGGCACGTGCTCAACGAGGACGACACGCTGGATGCCCTCAAGACGCAGGTCTTCCGCGAGCTGCTCACGTACATGCTCCAGGATCCACGCACGATCGAGCCGGCGCTCGATCTGATCCTCGTCTCGCGACACCTGGAGCGCATCGGCGACCACGCCACGAACATTGCCGAGGACGTCATCTTCATGGTCTCGGCCAAGGACGTCCGGCACCACCAGGAGGAGGTCGGCAATCGGTAGGGGAACCGGTACGGGGACGGAGCTCGATCTGTGGGAAACTCTGCGTTGTGCGTCTACTGTCATCAGCGGCCCATCGA
>JBOGIN010000771.1:0-4667 GCA_050742275.1 Vicinamibacteraceae bacterium | reverse complement strand
ATTGCAGCGCGAGTTCTTCGTCAGGCGCCGCTCCTGAGGTTCGAGCGCGGACATGCGCTTGAGCGACGACGAGGGACCAATCAGCGCCCGGGCGCCAAATGCTTGGCGAGAAACGCGTAGACTTCGGCGCGCGACTCGCGTGCCAGCTTCGTGTCGAGGCGGTTGAACGCATGGCCACCCGGCGCGTCTTTGGACACCCTGGATTCGAACGACTTACCCGCTGCCTTGAGCGCCGCGATCAAATGCTCTACCTCCATGACGTTCACATCCTCGTCATTGGTCGTCGTGTGAATCAAGAGTGGCGTCTGTAGCTTGTCGACGTGATAGACAGGGGAGCGCTTGCGATACTCCATCGGATTGTCGGGCGCTTCCTTGCCGATGAACCCTGCAAAGAGATCGCGGTAGCCTTGGGACTTGTACCCCATTCGCTGGACGAGATCGCTCACCGGCACGCCGGCGTAGGCGACTTGATACGCGGACGGCCATCGAAAGATGTTGTGCAGCGTGTGGAAGCCGCCGTGGCTCCAGCCGAGAATCCCGACGCGCTTCGGATCGACCTGAGGGAGATTCTCCACGGCCCAGTTCCGCGCCGCATACGTGTCGTCTATCTCGGTTCCGCCGTAGTCGATCTGATCGTAGAAGCTGCCGCCGTAACCGGTGCTCCCTCGGTACTCGGGCGCGACCACGATGTACCCCTGATCGATCAGCTCGCGCACGATGTGCGCGTTGCTCGTGTCGAAGTCGCCGTGAACGCCGCCGTGAACGAAGACCAGGAGCGGCGCTTTCGAAGAGGCGTCGAGCGATTTGGGGACGAACGTGTAGGCAGAGATAATGAGCGGGTTGCCCGCGCCTTGGCCCGTAGGATTGTCCATCCGCACCGGGGCGCTGGTGAGCCGCACCTTGTCGATGGCGGCCACGTCACCAAGGCGGAAGTGCCACAGCACATCATCGATTTTCTTCTCTAGCACGTCGAAGCGGTGCGACGCCGCACGCTGACTGTCCACCAACCGCCGAAGCTCTTCGAGCTCGTCCGAAGCGCGTGGATCCGGCTGAGCAAAGGCAGGCGACACGGACGCGAGAACGGCCACGGACAGGATGAACGGCGCAACGCGGTGCATCAACTGTGTACCTCCGCGGGACATCATGCACCATTCACCCGCAGACGGGAACGCCCGCGGCCGTTCATCAGGACGATGGCGGGCACGACCGACGAACACCCTACCAATCCACAACCGAGCCATCGTCTTCGTCGTAGGTCTCGGGATTGCGCCAGTCGTGGCCGATCTTGTCGGCCATCGCGTTCTCGTCGAGCTCGATGCCGAGGCCAGGTCCCGTCGGGAGATCGAGGTACCCCTCGCGCACCGTGAACGGCTTCGTCAAATAGCCTTCGCCCAACGAGACCTGCTCTTGGATCAGGAAGTTGTTGATTGACGCGGCGAGTTGAACGCCCGAGGCCAGGGAAATGGGTCCCAGCGGATTGTGCGGAGCAATTGCCGCATAGTACGCCTCCGCCATGCCCGCGATGATCCGCACCTCGCTGATTCCACCGGCGTGACACAGATCCGGCTGGAGAATCGTCGCGGCTTTCTTCTCGAGCACCTCACGGAAGCCCCATTTCGTGAAGACGCGCTCGCCGGTCGCGATCGGCAGATGCGTGCCGCGCGCAATCTCCGCCATGACGTCATGGTTCTGTGCCTGGCAGGGCTCTTCGATGAACATTGGGCTGTACGGCTCCAGCTTCGCGATCAACACCTTCGCAAGCGCTGGCGAGATGCGACCGTGGAAGTCGATCCCAATGTCCACGTCATCGCCCACGGTCTTGCGCAGCTCGGCGAACTGCTCGGCCGCGTAGTCCACCTCGGCCGGCGTTTCCATGTAACGGTTCCAGATACGGCCGGAGCCGCCGCGGCGCCGGCTGGCGGGGCCGGTCTTGAAGGCGGTGAACCCTTCCGCGACGGCCTTCTTCATCTGCTCGGGTGATCCGGCGTGCGCGTAGACGCGGACGCGGTGACGGGTGGGTCCACCGAAGAACTCGTACACCGGAATCCCGAGCGCCTTCCCCTTGATATCCCAGAGGGCCTGGTCGATGCCGGACAGCGCGCTCGTGAGAATCGGGCCGCCACGGTAGAACGCGTGGCGATAGATGGCTTGCCAGTGGTGCTGGACGGCGCGCGGGTCCTTGCCAGTCAGGTAGCCCTCGATCTCCTTCACGGCTGCGGCGCACGTCACGGCGCGCCCCTCCGTGATCGGCTCACCCAGCCCGACGATGCCCGCGTTGGTGTGGATCTTGAGGAACAGCCAGCGTGGCTTGACCAGCAGCGTTTCCAGCTTGGTGACCTTCAGCGGGTCCTTGGGCGCGACGGGCGCCTCCTTCAACACCTGCTGGGCGCGGACGAGCTGTTCCTCGGTCGAGACGAGAATCCCGGAAGCGGCAAAGATGCCGGCGATGGCCTGACGTCGTGACACGCTCATGTGCGCCAATGTATCAGAAGAGGAACTTGACCATCACCTGCACTCGCCGCGAGTAGTTGTCCTGCGTCGACGCCACCGCCGAGCCGAACGCCTCCGCCGTGGGATTGATATTCGGCGCCGGGAAGAGCGGATGGTTGAGCGATCGCTCCCGGACAGCGCGATGTCCTCGAGATTTCCGTTGAAGATGATGTTGCCCCAGTTCTGGATGGGACGGCCCGATTGATACGTGTAGATCCCCGAGACCTGCCACCCGCTGATGAGCGTCGACACCACCCGCTGCGCCTGTGCGCCGAACGAGCGTCCCTCGCCGAACGGGAGCTCCCAGATGCCGTTCAACGTGACACGATGTGGGACATCGTGGACGCCGATGAACTCGCTCGGCGCGCGGTCTGCCTCGTTGAGCGGATCCAGTCGCTCGGTGAAGCGCGAGAACGTGTAGTTCCCGCCGAGCGTGAACCCGCTGTCAAAGCGCCGTTGCAGGTCGATCTGCAGCGCGTGGTACCAAGACGACCCGTCGTTGGTCGTCGTGTTTACCTCGCCGAACTGCGGATAGGGACGCAGCAGCTGCTCGCGTGCGACGGTCTCGCCGGTGAGGAAGCCGGCCGCCGTCGACCGCATCAAGCCGAAGAACGGATTCGGGATCTGCTCGGTCAGGTAGTCGAGGGTCGCCTGATCGCGGACGGGGCCCGTGCTCAGGTGCGCCAGCGGCAGGGCGTTCACGTTGCGCGAGATCTCGAGATCGGATCCGTGGTTGCCCACGTAGGAGATCTCCGCCACCCATCGTCCGGGCAGCTCGCGCTGGATGCCAACCTGCCAGCGCTGCATGCGCGGCGAGCGCGGTTCCGGATTGAAGAACGTGATGTCCTGCCCCAGGAACGTCTCGATTCCCTGTGCCGCGCCCATGGGCTCCTGGATGCCGCCCTGGAACGGGTTCGACAGCGTTTCGACGAAGGTGATCCCGTTGTTGCGCGTGACGTCGAGATTCGTCGTGGCGTTGAAGCCTGCCTGAAATACATCGCCGCGACGCTGGCCGAGGAAGCCGTAGAACATGCCGTACCCACCGCGGACGACCGTCCGGTCGTCGAGCTGATAGGCAAAGCCGAGGCGCGGCATGATGTTCGTCTCTGGCGTGTCGTACAGGCCGCGCGGCTGGCCGTCGACGCCGGCAAAGAGCCGGCCGCCGCGGACGTTGAACTGATCGGGCGGGATCTCCTGCGGTGGGATCGCGCGCATACGCGGCCCGCGCCGCCGCCTCGATCGGCTGAACGGCCTCCGGGTCGAAGCCGCGAACGCTCCGATTCTCCGCCTCGACCAGCGGCGTCTCGAGCTCGTAGCGCAGCCCGAGGTTGAGCGTCAGGCGCGAGCCGACGCGCCAGTCGTCCTGCACGAAGAAGCCCCAGGTCTGCGATCGCTCGTCGTAACTCGCGGCGCGGTTCACCCAGCCGGAGCTCGGCAGACCGAGCAGGAACGACGCGAACGACTGGCCGAGCTCATCGGGCGACGAAGCTGCGTTGTCGAGCGGCCCCCGCGTCCACGTCGAGTCGAAGTTGAACTGGCCGGTCAGATCGTTGCCGAAAAAGGTTTGCGTTTCGCGGTAGCGCCGAAACTCCATGCCCGTCCTGAGCGAATGAGCGCCCGCCGACTTGTTCAGCGTGGCGGTGAATGACTGCGTCTCGGTTGGCCGGTCGAAGCCGCCCACGCCCGTGTCCTGATACCCCTCGATCTCGATGCGTGGAAAGCGCCGGATATCGTCCGGGACCGCGTTGTTGTAATGGGCAGGGAAGCCCAGCGTCGTCAAGTCGAACCCGTGGTTGCCGGAGTTCGAGTCGGTCGCGCGGATGAACCGGTCGTAGCCGTACCTCACGTTCAGCGCCGTCGTCCCGTTGATGGCGTAGACGTGGTCCAAGGCGACCTGCCGCGAGGCGAAGCCAAACTCCTGGCCGGTCGCGATGGTGTCGAAGTAGTTGTTGTAATCGCTGTCGCGGTCGTACCAGCTCACGCGGCCGTACACGCGCCGCTTGTCGGTGGCCACATGATCGATGCGGATCGTGTGCGTGCCATACGCGGTGTTCTCCTTCAGCTCGGGACGCTGAAAGTTGTTCGTGCCGTCTGGATTGCCGGCGGTTGTAGGCAATGCGACGTAGCCGAGGATCTCCTGGGCGACCGGGTTGATGAGCTCACGGGGGATGATGTTG
>JBOGIN010000770.1:0-8042 GCA_050742275.1 Vicinamibacteraceae bacterium | reverse complement strand
TCGAGTTGCTTCGGGTACGCGAAGGGCGTGCGCAAGCGGCACGACGCGCTGCACGTCTGCTATTGCTACACGCCGATGCGATGGGTCTGGCGGCGGGACGACTATCTCGCGCGCGAGCGCCTCGGCCGCCTGCAGCGGCACGCGCTCTCCTGCCTTCTCGCGCCGCTGCGCCAATGGGATCTTCATGCCGCGACACGCCCCGACTTCTTCCTGACGAGCTCGCACGTGGTCGCCGAGCGGATCCGCGCGTGCTACGGCCGCGACGCCACGGTCATCCCCCCGCCGATCGACGTCGGGCGGTTCCGCGTCAGCCGCGAGGCGCGCGACTTCTACCTGATCGTGGCCCGCCTGTCCGCGTACAAGCGTCTCGACCTCGCGGTTCAGGCGTGCAACCTCCTGAAACGTCGACTCACCGTGATCGGCGATGGCCCCGACCGGGCGCGGCTCGAGCGGATGGCCGGACCGACGATCACCTTCATGGGACGACAGCCGGACGATGTCGTCACCGAGGCGGCCTCGACCTGCCGGGCGCTGCTCTTCCCCGGCGAAGAAGACTTTGGGATGGCGCCGCTCGAGGCCAACGCCTCCGGCAGGCCGGTCGTGGCCTGGCGGGGCGGCGGCGCGACGGAAACGGTGCGAGAGAACGAGACCGGCGTCTTCTTCGACGAGCCCACGCCCGAGTCCCTTGCCGCCGCGATCGAACGGCTCGAGCGTCGTGAGTGGGCGCCTGACCGGCTGCGGGCACATGCGGCGACATACGACCGGCCGGTCTTCGTGCGGCGGATTCGCGACTTCTTGCACGCCGTGGCGCCGTCGGGCCACGTCAAAAATCTGTTGGCTGCGCATGGCTGAAGAAATCTCGAACGAGATCGTTGATCCCGAGGAAGTCGTCATCCGACCCGGCGGACGAGCCGCGACACGGCCGCTGTCGATGATTGCGCTGCGGTGCATTGCGTCGAGGTTCACGTGGATTGGCCTGAACACCGTGACCGGCATCCTCGCCGCGCGCGCCCTGCAGCCGCAAGGCCGGGGCGAGCTCGCCGCGATGATCCTCTGGCCAACGCTCGTGGGCGGTGTGACGGCGTTCGGTCTGCCCAAGGCGCTCATCTACCACGTGCGCCGTGACTCGAAGCAGGCGGCGCGGCTCGCCGGATCCGCCGCGCTGATGTCGTTCCTCATCACACTCATCGGGGCGGCGGTCGTCTGGCACATCATCCCGATCTGGCTCCGCAGTCAGCCGGCGCACATCGTCTTCGCCGCGCAGCTGTGTGTGTTGATGGCGCCCGTTTACTCGCTGTCCACGCTGGGCCAGGCCGCCTGGGAGGCAAACGGCCACTTTGGCCGCTCGAACCTGTCACAACTCTTGCCGCCGTGCCTCATCATCGTGGGGCTCGGCGTACAGATTTGGTTGGGCGTGCTCACGCCGGCGTCGGCAGCCGCGACGTACGTGCTCGCCGGCGTGCCGGCCTTCATCTGGATGCTGGCGTCGATCGGGCGTGACTATCGTCCCACGCTGCGCGGGGCGAGCCGGGTGTGGCGGTCCTTGCTGCATTACGGCACCCGCTCGTTCGGTGGTGGTCTGGCGGGCATCCTCTCCATCTATCTCGATCAAGTCCTGGTGGTCGGGTTGGTAGGCGCCGCGTCGATGGGCATCTACGCCGTCGCCATCAACCTGGCACGGGTCGTGGACGCCGCGAACACGTCCGTCGCAACGATCATGTTCCCGAAGGTCGTGGGCCTCGAGCCGCGGCAGATCGCGAGAGAGGTCGCGCGATCCGCCCGCCTCGGCTCGATTGCCGGAATCCTGATCGCCGCCGCCGTGCTCGTGGCTGGACCGTTCCTGCTCCGGTGGCTCTACGGCCCCGCGTTCGTTCCGGCGATCCAGATTCTGCCGATTCTGGTCTGCCGGATCATCGTCGTGGGCTTCGCGCACATGCTGCTGCAAGCGTTCTCCGCCGCCGGACGCCCGGGCATCACGACCGCCATTCAGCTCTCCACGGTCGCCGTCAGCATCCCCCTGACCCTGACGCTCGTCCCGTGGCTCGGCTTGGTCGGCGCGGCACTCTCGCTGCTGATCGCGGCAAGCGTCCGTCTGCTGCTCACCTTGGTGGGGTACCGGATGATCCTGCACGTCCCCCTGCCACGCCTGTGGATCAACGGAGAGGACCTCGTGGCGCTCGCGCGCTATCGGTCAGAGCTCGTCAGCTCGGTGCTGCGGATGCGCACGGCGTGGGAGGCGAAATGAGATCGCGCGCGTTGCGGCGCTTGACGATCTTCATCGCGCATCCATCGGAGCTGCTGACGGACCATCTGCCGCACGGCGATGGGCTCGTGTCGTTCGGCTTTCTCCGCAGACTGGCGGAGCGCGGCCACGAGCTGCACGTCGCCGCGCAGGTGGTGAATGTGCGAGCGGCGCTGCCCGGCAACTTCCACGTCTACGAGCTGCTGCCCGGCAGCCGCCTCTCGATCGCTGATCGCCTCGCGTTCATGGTGCGGATGCGGGCCCTCTTCGGGCGTCTGCGCCGACGCGTGTCGTTCGACCTGATCCACCAGATGAATCCGGTGTTTACCGGCATGAGCCTGGTGTTCCTGGGCGTGCCGACGCCAATCGTGCTCGGGACGTTCGTGCCGGCCTGGCAGAGCGAGGCCGACACGTTGGACCTAGGGCCCCGGAGGCGCGCCGGCGTGAAGCCCCTGATCCTTGGGGCGCTGGCCAGGCTGCAGCAGGCGCGGGCCGCGGGCCTGCTGATCGCCTCGCCGGCCGCGCGCTCGCGCATCGTGCGTCCACGCCAGCACGAGGGGCGCATCTTCGTCGTCCCGCACGGGATCGATCTCAAAGGCTTCCCCGAGCGGACGGCCGTGCCAGCGCGTCCGTCGGTGTTGTTCCTGACGAGCGTGATCTATCGCAAAGGGATCTTCACGCTCCTGGATGCGTTCGACGAGATCGCGCGGGCGGTGCCGGACGTCGAGCTGGTAGTCGCGGGGCCCGGTGAGCAATGGGACCAAGTGCGGGAGCGCGTGGCCGGCATGAACGACGCCAGGATCCGCCTCCTAGGCCCGGTGGATCGCCGTGACGTGCCGCCGCTCATGCATGCGCATTCGGTGTACTGCTTGCCCTCGTACGGAGAGCCCATGGCCACGAGCCTGCTCGAGGCGATGGCGTGCGGCGTGCCCATCGTCGCCACCTCCACGGGCGGCACGCCGTCTCTCCTGAGCCCGGCAGGCGCACGGCTCGTGGCGCCACGTGATCCACACGCGCTGGCGGCGGCCTTGATCGAGGTCCTGACCTCGCCAGCGTTGCAGCGCTCGATGGGTCGGCAGAATCGCCGGCGCGTCGAGGAGGAATTCGAGATCGAACGAGCGGTAGACCGCCTGGAAGAGGCGTATACCGCGGTCCTGCGCGCGGACGCTCGGCCGTCGGCGTCGCGCGGAGGCGCCGATGGGCCCGGACGACGGACGGAGCCTGTTCAGCACGGACTCTCGGTTTCTGGACGTGCCGATCATGACCTGATGCCATGAACATCGTCGTGGCGACCGACTTCGCCTACGTGAACGGCGGCGCCGCGAACATCGCACTCGGAAGCGCGAAGGGGCTCGCTGCGCGGGGACACCATGTGGTTCTCTTCTCCGCGGTGGGTCCCGTTGCGGAGGATCTGCAGGATGTGCCGGGACTGGAGGCTGTGTGCCTCGACCAGATCGATGTGTGGTGCGATCCAAACCGCGTGCGCGCTGCCGCGCACAGCCTGTGGAATCACGCGGCTGCCCGTCGGCTGGCCGAGGTGCTCGCCCCCTTGGATGCCGCCCACACGATCGTCCACGTCCACTCCTGGACCAAGGCGCTCTCCTCGGCCGTCGTCCGGGTGGCCTCGTCACGCGGGTTTCAGGTGGTGATGACACTGCACGATTTCTTCTCGGTGTGCCCGAACGGGACGTTCTTCGACTACCGCAAGGGGCACCGCTGCCATCTGCGTCCGCTCTCGGCCGCGTGCCTCACGAGCAACTGCGACGCGAACAGCTACGGCCACAAGCTGTGGCGGGTGGGCCGGCAGCTGGTGCAGCGGTCGCTCGGGCTCCCGCGGCCCGGTGGTGACTTCGTCTCGGTGTCCGCCGCCAGCGAGGCCATCTTCCGGCAGTTCTTGCCTCCCGGCAGCCGGCTGCACCACGTGCAGAACTTCACGGAGGTTCCACGGTCGGAGCCGGTCCCCGTCGACCAGAACAACAGCGTGATTTACATCGGACGGTTGTCGGCAGAAAAGGGACCGCACTTGCTCGCCGAGTGCGCGCGCCGGTTGAATCTGCCGGTCGTGTTCGTTGGCGCCGGACCGTCGGCCGCGGCAATCCACGAGCAGTGTCCGTGGGCGGAGGTGACGGGATGGCTCTCCGCCGGCGGGGTACGCGAGCGGCTGCGCTCGGCCAGGGCGCTCGTGTTTCCGTCGCTGTGGTTCGAGACGCAGGGGCTGGTGGTTGCCGAAGCGGCCGCGATGGGCGTGCCGTCGATCGTGCCCGACACGAGCGCCGCGCGCGACTGGGTCACGAACGGCGTCACCGGCCTGTGGTTCAAGGGCGGGGACATTGGCGATCTGTGCCGCCACGTGGCCAGGGAGATGGCCGAGCCGGCATGCGCGGCGCAGATGGGACAAGCGGCATATCGCGCGTTCTGGTCGGCGCCTCCGACGCTCGACCGGCACGTGCGCCGACTGGAAGACGTCTACGCGTCGATCCTCGCGGGGAGCAACGGCGCATGAGCGTGCAGAGGCTCTTCGGCGCCGGGCATCCACCGGCGCTTGCGCCGGCCGCGCCGCGCACACCGTCGACCGTGTGGCCGCAGGTCCTCTATTGGCTGCTCGTTCTCGGGCTCATAGCGGTGCACGCCGGCGGGCCGGTCAGGCTGGTGTACCTGGCTGGTGGTCTTGCGGTGGGCTGGCGCCTGCTCCAGACGAGCCCCGCGGCGTATGTGGGCTTCGTGTTCTGGTTGTGGGTGCTCACGGCGTTCGTCCGCCGCGTCGCGGACCTCTACGCGTCCTGGCAGGACCCGAGCATGATCCTGCTCACGCCGTACCTCGTGACGACTCTCTGGCTTGGGCCGTACATCTGGCGCGTGCTTCAAGGGCGTGCCCGCTCGTCGACACGCCTCCGGAATCTTGACCTGTTCGTGCTCGCCGCGATGGGAGTGGCTGTCGGAGTTCCGTTCGGATTCCTGGCGGATCCGTTCATGGCCCTCTTGGAGACGCTCAATTACGTCACACCGCTGCTGCTTGGGTGGTACGTCGTGACGCAGGCGCACCAGGTGCGCGAGATCGAGCGGCAGATCGTGACCACGTTTCGATACGCGGCGTTGGTCACCGGAGGCTACGGGATCTATCAGTTCACGACGGCCCCGCCGTGGGATGCGCTCTGGATGATCAACACCGAGATGGGATCGATTGGCAAGCCCGAGCCGTTTGTGCTCCGCGTGTTCAGCACGATGCACAGCCCGGGCGTGCTCGCGCCCTTTCTCGTCGTCGCCATGGTGCTCTTGGTCGCGAAGCCACGCGTGCGTGACCTTCCGGTGGCGGGCCTCGCAGGCGTCACGATGCTCCTCAGCCAGGTGCGTGCGGCCTGGATGGGGCTCGTGATCGGCGCGATGTTCGTGGTGGCCTCACTCAAGCCCGCCCAAAAGCTCCGCGTCGGCCTCGCGCTCGGTCTCACCGTCTTGCTTGCGGGGCCGCTCCTCGTCACGCCAGAAATGACGGACGTGTTCAACACCAGAATGGAGACCTTTCAGGATCTCGAGGGCGATACGAGCTGGCGGGCGCGCATCACCGGGCTTTCGCTCGCCCTCGATTTCATCACGAGGCACCCGCTCGGCGTGGGGATTGGTCAATTCGATGAGACGATTTCGCGCTACGTATCGAGTCGAGACAGCACGATCGTCTCTTCGCTCGTGCAGTTTGGCGTGCTCGGCTCGGCGTCCTACTTCTTCGCATTGTGGCTGGTGGCGGTGCAGGTGTGGAAGTACTACCGCCGGGGGGCGAGTGCTGAAAGCACGGCCTTGGCGTGCGGTGGTCTCGGACTCCTCTCGCTGACGCCGCTCGGCGTCCCGACGGCGGGTCCGACTGGGATGTGCTTCTGGCTGATCACCGGATTGGCCGTCGCGGATCGCCAGCTGGCGCGCGCCCGCGAGACGCGGGCCGTGGTGGTAGCCCCGCACGCCCCCCGGTCGCCGGCGGCGCAGGGCCATCCGGCGACGACGTAGTGAGGATCTTGTGTCCATTCGCGTGCTGCAAATCGGGTGCGTGTGGCCCTCGGAGCGAGCGGGGGGCGGCGATCGTGTGTTCGCGGATCTCGCGAAGTACCTGCCGTCGCACGACATTGCGCTCGAAGCGCTCGTCGCCGGCCAGACGGCGCGCGTCGGGAGGCTTCCGGCCAGGCTCTCGAGCTTCGGCGCCGAAACCGACGGCACGCGGGCGCGCTGGCTCGGCGCGAGGAAGGCCATTGCGGAGCGCGTGAATGCGGGCACGGTCGACCTGGTCGCATCGCACTTCGCGCTCTACGCGTCCGCTGCCATCGGCCGGCTGCGCCGGCCGCCGCACGTCGTGCATTTTCACGGGCCCTGGGCGGCGGAATCCCGAGAGGAGGGTGACGGCCGGCTGTCGGTCTTCGCCAAGTGGGGCATCGAGCGCGCGGTCTATCGATCGGCACAGTGCGTGATCGTCCTGTCCGAGGCGTTCGCCGCGGTGGCGACTCGAGACTACGGCGTGCCCGCGGCACGGATCCGCGTCATCCCTGGCGCCGCCGATCTGGAGCGGTTTATGGTGCGCGAGAGTCGCAGCGACGCCCGGCGTGCGCTCGGCTGGTCCGCCGATGGACCGCTGGTGCTCTCCGTGCGACGCCTCGTGCACCGGACCGGCGTGGATCGGTTGATCGAGGCAATGCCGCGGGTCAGAGCCGCCGTGCCCACGGTGCAGTTGTTCATCGCGGGCACAGGCGGCCTTCGACCGGCGCTCGACGCGCGCGTCGACGAGCTCGGTCTGCGCGACACCGTGCGATTCCTGGGATACGTTCCGGATGACATGCTCCCGCTGGCCTATCGAGCCGCCGATCTCAACGTCATTCCGACGACTGCGCTCGAAGGATTTGGCCTCACCGCGGTCGAAGCGCTCGCCGCCGGGACGCCCTCGCTGGTTACGCCCATCGGCGGGCTGCCAGAGATCGTCGCGCCGCTGTGTCCCGGCCTCGTGTGCGCATCGGCGGACGCGGATGACATTGCGCGAGGTCTGATCGATGCCTTGTCGGGCCAGGTGGTCCTTCCGTCCGATGCGGCCTGCCGGTCGTTCGCGGTGGAGCGATTCTCCGCGGAGCTCATGGCCCGGCGCGTGGCGAGCGTCTACAAGGAGCTGATGTGACGGAGGCAAGCGTGCATACCGTGCAACTGGGGAAGGAGTGGTTCTCCGAGCAGTCCGGCGGTCTCAACCGCTACTACGCCGACCTCGTTCGGTGGCTTCCCGATGTGGGTGTCGGCGTCACGGGGCTCGTCGCGGGCTCGTCGCACGTGGCGGCGCGATCGGCCGGCAGGGTGCGCGCCTTTGCGCCGCGACAGGCGAGCTTGACCACGCGGCTGGCCGGCGTTCGCGCCCATGCGCGTCAAGTCCTCGCCGAACGGCGGGCAGGCCTCGTCGTGGCGCATTTCGCACTGTACGCCGCACCATGCCTGGATCTGTTCCGCGGCATCCCGCTCGTGGTGCAGTACCACGGCCCGTGGGCGGCCGAGAGCCAGGCCGAAGGGGCGAATCCGCTCGCCGTACGGCTCAAGCACTGGTTGGAGCATGCGGTGTATCGGCGTGCCGCGCGCTTCGTCGTCCTGTCCCGCGCCTTTGGGGCCGTGCTCGACGATGGTCACGCAATCGGGATGGATCGGATCCGCGTGATCCCCGGCGGTGTGGACACGCAGCGTTTCACGCCCTCCCACACGCGTGCCGAGGCTCGACGTCTCCTCGGATGGCCGACGGATCGTCCGATCGTTTTCGTGGTTCGGCGACTGGTGCGGCGCATGGGCCTGGAGG
>JBOGIN010000769.1:0-11019 GCA_050742275.1 Vicinamibacteraceae bacterium | reverse complement strand
CCACGCAACCGACCCTCACACCGATTACGGTCGCCGACCTCAAGGCGTGTATCCGCACGGCGCAGAGCTGGGAGGATGCGCTATACGAGTCCTACATCCTCAGCGCTACCCGTCAGGTTGAACGAGCTCTAGGCCGTCCCCTGATGAACCAGACGATACGTGAGACCACGAAGCTCAGTTGCGGTGTGGTGCGGCTGTCGATTTTCGACACGCCGGTTACGAGCGTTGGTGCTGTTACCGCGATTGATAGCAACGGGACCGAGACCAGCATCGATGTTGACGATGTGGTGCTCGACAAGGCGGCTGTTCCGTACGAAGTTCGTCTGAAGAGCGGGACATCGTGGCCTGCCAACACGGTGTCTGCCGCGGCCACGTTGACGGTTGGCTACACGTTGGCGTCTCAGGTTCCCGCGGACGTCGCGCAGCTTGTCAGGTTCGTTGCTTCCTACCTCGCAGAGCATCGGGACATGGACGACAGCCACGAGGCTGCTGACCGGGCCTTCCGGTATTTGTCCTCAACCCTCCGGGCCAGGGTTCCGTTCGCGTAGAGGTGATTGCGGTGAATCCCAGCAGGCTGCAGAACATGATCGAGCTCCAGAGTCCGACCGAGACGTCTGACGGTGGGGGAGGCTTCACGACCGAGTGGTCCACCGAGACCACGGATTGGGCGGAGATCGTGACGGCGACGGCAAACAACATGGAGCGCCGGATCGGACACACGGTCCAGGCCACGGCTACCCATCTCATCACTCTGCGTAGCTATCCCGGCATCTCGCTTGAGTGGCGGGTGCAGTGGCAAGACCGGTTCTCGTTCGACGGTAGTCCCGTCACGCGCACGGCCGCGATTCGGGGTGTCAGCACGAGGGGCGCGGAGACGGTGCTGGCTGTCGAGGAGCTGCTTTCGTGAGCGCGAGGGTAGAAGGCTTGGACGAGGGACTCCGCGAGTTGCAAGAGGCCATGTCTCAGCTATCCGACCACCTCCAGAACGAGGCCGAGGTCGTGGTTGAGGATACAGCCCAGTCTGCAGCGGCACAGATTCGTTCGGAGTATTCGGCAGCCGGCTACGACACGCTGCCCCGAGCTGTCACCGTCCAGCGCACCCGTCAGCTTGGCCGGCGTGTCAGGGTAGACGCACCCCACGCGCATCTAACGGAGTACGGGACCGCCCCCCGAAAGACGAGCAAGGGTTACAACCGAGGAACGATGCCCCCGAATCCCGTGATAGGCCGCGTTGCTTCCTCCGAGCGCCGGAAGATGATTGACCGACTCGTAGAGATCGTGCGTCGTGGCGTGCCGGGCTTCGCTCCTGATCGGGTGGATAAGTCGTGACAGAGAACATAGATACCGCCATCGTGACGCATCTCTCGGCTGACGCCACTATCGTGTCGTTGGCAACGGGTGGAGTCTGGTTGGAAACCGCTCCCGGCCACGTTGCCTCGCCGTTCGTGATCGTGTCTCGCCGGTTCTCCGAGGATGAGAATGTGGTGGGGCTGGGTGAATCGACGGAGACCGTCGAGTATCTCGTCAAGGCTGTCGACCAGAGCACGTCTGTCACCACGGTCAACCTACTAGCCAAGGCCATCCGAACGAGGATGAAGACCACATTCGAGGCTACGGGCTACGACATCCTGGCTGTCATCCGGACGGGGACGGCCGGACCTTTCGCGGAGTTGGTCGACGACCAGATTACCTGGCAGCACCGCGGGCAGCTATACGAAGTCGTGGCCGTCATCTCCGTCTAGCTTTGTAGATCCTGATCTATAGGACACATGTCTGTCGACTCCGATCAGGAGCATCTTGCTACGCTCCACCGCCATTTGATTGGTGCGTTCAGGGCGAGTCGGATATGGCAAGGCTGTCCGGGTTACGTCAAGGCGGACTTAGACCGAACGATCTTGACATTTCGTGCGTGGCTGCTAGAGACGCAGCCCGAGAGCGGTCTGATTCAGAAGCTTCCGACTCCGGTTAATCGGGTCGACGGTAAGAGGTAAGTAACGATTATGGCGCGATTTCATGGCAAAAAGGGCTCGCTGCTCGTGTCGAGCGACGGTTCGAGCTGGTCGGAAGTGACGATGGCTCAGTGGTCGATCTCGCGAGAACCTGACCGACAGGATGTCACGAGCTGCGGCGATTCCAATAAACAGAGCGTGTTCGGACTCCCGGATCTTAGCGGCTCCATCTCAGGCCCTTTCGATCCGAGCGACCCGGCGATGTTCTTGGAAGCGAGCACGGACGACGCGGTCTATTTGACGATCTATCCTGACCGCGAAGTGACGAGCGTGTATGCGCAAGGACAGGCGTACATCGTGTTGTCGATTCAGGGTGGAGCAAACGCCCCGGTTACCTACAGCACTTCGTTCGCAGCGGCGTCGGACTGGACGCTGGAGCTGGCGACCAGCTAGTTCGTTAGCATAGATACCGTATGGGGTGGCCTTCGGGCTGCCCCAACCATCTCCGCTGACACGGCCACCCGGCCCTCTCAAGCACCATGCGAAATTCCGTCCGTTGGTCTGGTCTCGCCTACGAAGAGCGTAAGCTGGGCAGCAAAATAGCCGCAGGGAAGTGCACCGTCATTGACGGTTCGCTCCATATCACTTCTCGCACACCGTGTCCGCCATATGGACATCTAGAACCGGACGAGCTACTGCTCACGTTCGGCGGCCGAGCCGTTTCGTATCGTCGTTTCACCCGCACATCTCCAACCCGCTTTCGCTTGGGCGAGTAGTCCAGGCCACAGAGGAATATGTCCGCATTCGCATCACGTGACACACATACGCTCCCGCTCGAGAGCGGCGAGTCTATAAGCATCAAGAAGCAGTTGACGATACGCGAAGCTCGACGCTGCTGGTCTGGCGAGGCCGAAGATCGGGACTTCGCGTTCGTTCGGGAGTTCCTCGTCTCGTGGGGTCTCAAGGATGAGACGGGGCAGACCGTGCCTTACACCGCCGAGCTCCTCGACGCGCTGACTCCTGCCACTTTCAACGAGATCGTGGCGGCTATCAGCACGTATCTCGCGGAGACCACCAAGGAAAACCCTACGAACGCGACCGCCTAAAGTCCGATTTTGCGGTCGCGAGGTTTATGCGGTGCCCGGTGCAAAGTATTTGGGCGCTCACGCCGTTCGAGTATGAGGCTCTCTGCGAATTCGTGAATGAGCAGGGAAGCCAGTCCTCCGACATAGACGATCTGGGGTAGGCGGCTGCGTCCGTTTGTATTTACGGCCCTATAGGGCTACCTGCATTCTCTAGGCCGTAGTTCGCTCTGACATGCGCCACACCTCCACCAACCCCACGACAAGCCGCACTACCCGGAGGCTCGACTAACGTGGCTTTGAACGCGGTATTCACCGCTACCACGGACCAGTTCCGATCAGAAATCGAGCGCGCTAAGCAGGTTGTTGTTGGCTGGCGCGACGACACGAAGCGCACGAACGCCGAGCTTTCCCGGCTTGGCGAGAGCTTTTCGGGGCAGCAAATCATCTCGAAGGCCCAGGCGGCAGCGGCGGCTGTGGATCGTATTGGCGGAGCCTCCAAGCTCACCGCCGCCGAGCAATCTCGGCTAAACGGGATCCTGAACGAAGCGATTGCCAAATACGCGGCGCTCGGACAGCAAGCCCCAGCCCACCTGAAGAAGCTCCAGGCGGAGACGGCGAAGATCCAGACCACGACCACGGCAGCGACGGCCGGTGTCACCGGTATCACGGCCAGCCTCACGAAGATGGCGGGGCCACTGGCCGCTGCCTTCTCCGTCCAGCAAGTTATCAGCTTCGGCAAGTCGGTAATCGATCTAGGCGGCGACATCAACGACCTGTCTCAGAAGACCGGACTATCCATAAAAGCTGTTCAGCAGTTTGGGTTCGCGGCGGAGCAGGGCGGGTCGGACATCGAGACGGTCGGAAAAGCCGTTAACAACATGGCTCGTCAGGTGATCGACGGATCATCGACGACCAAGCGCGCGTTGGACAATCTCGGACTATCGTTCGACGACATAAAGAAGCTGTCTCCGGAGGACGCGTTTATAAAAGTCGCAAAGGCGATTGCGTCCACCACAGACCCTATGGTCCAGTCCCACGCGGCCATGTCGTTGTTCGGCCGGGCGGGGGCAGAGCTGTTGCCGGCGATCAAGGACGGGTTCCTTGAGGTGGCTGAGAGCGCGGCCACCATGAGCGATGACACCGTGAAGGCGCTCGCTCGTGCGGGTGACGAGATTGACAAGTTCCAGCACAACCTCACGATTGCCACCGGCACGTCTATCGCGGCGATCGGGGGCTTGATTAAGGCTGTCGGGGATCTTCCTGGAGCCGTGTCGAGGGCTACACAGGATGCGTCGGGGTTCTTCGACCGATTCGTTAGGTCCTTGAACGGCGGGATTGGAGGGGTGAGTCAGGCCATTGGGTCCGCGCTGGTTGAGCAGGAAGTAGACGCAGCAGTAGCCGCATCGAACGTTACACGGGGCAACGCGCCGTCTCGTGCTGGTCTTCTTAAAAGTGGGGGGCCGACAGGCGTTACCGGCAGCGGTGATGACGGTGAGGAAAGTGCGCTAGAGAAGAAGCTGAAGAGGACGAGAGACAACGTCGCAGACCTCTCCACCGAGATCAGCCTCGCTCTCAGCAAGAATCTCGTCTCTAACGAAGAGGTCATCAAGCGCTGGGGTGACACAGTAGTCAAGGCGGGTGAGGACCTCCGCTTCCTCGGTATCCCGATTGCGGAGATGCCGAGGGAGTTCCGCGAATTCCACGCCGAGGTGGTGGCCGGTAGACAGGCGCTGGAAGCGGCGAAGAGTGCGGTTGTCGGAGCGACGATCGAATACGGCAAGCTCAGTGCATCCGTCTCGGAGCTTCAGGATGGCACGTTCAGCGCGGCGTTCGATACTGCGGTTCCTGCCCTGAAGATCACGAGGGATCACGTAGACAACCTCAACGACTCGCTTGGCGAGGTGGCGAACCAGAGCGGTCTGATTAACGACGCGATACAGCGAGACAACGAAGCGTTGATGCAGTCAATCTCTGACCTGGGCGGCGCCTTTTCCAACCTGGCGAACATCAGCGGCGGGGCGTTCGGGGGGATTCTACAGAATATCGGCGAGATGATCGCATTGATGGACGTCGCTGCGAAGACGGGTGACTCCGTCTCCAAAGGTATCCAGACGATCGGTCGGGTTGGCGGCTTAAACATCAGTAGTGGCACGGCCGACACCATAGGCGCTTTTGCCGGAGCGGGATTGACTGCGTTCTCGTCGGGCTATTCGGTTGCGCAAGAAACCGACAGCCGTACGAAAGGTGTGCTATCGGGAGCTGCTAGCGGCGCTCTCGCTGGAGTTCCGCTCGCCGCTGCAACTGGCGGGCTGAGCATTGCCGTAGGCGCTGGTATTGGCGCTATCGGCGGCCTGTTCAAGGGCGACGGAGACGAAGAGCGGGACGCATTCACCGAGGAGCAGGGCGGGTTCGACGCGCTAAGCCGGAAGCTCCACAACCGGAACCAGGACCTCCTGTTCGAGAACTTGCAGCTCGCCGAAAGCACGGGGGAAGTAGAGGCCGCGATCAAAGACATAGAGACGGTGCTCTCAGAGTACGAGAAGCGTCTCGGGTCTCTTGCGAACTCTCTAGACGTCGTTGGTCAAAAGCAAGGCGTGATCTCGACGGACCAGATCGCCGCAATCCAGGAGCTCGGCGGGACTGCTGACGGGAAGCAGGTAACGTTCGATTTCTTGCAGCAGCAAACACAGTCTGCGGCGGATGGTATCGAGCGCCTTGTGACGAACGCAGAGAGCGTCACGAAGCGGAGTGCTACGGCGATTGGCGCCAGCCTGGGGTCGATCTTCAAGGAGATGCAGACCCAGGGTGCATCGACTATAGACATCCTTCGCACGCTCGAGCCGCAGATTGACGCATTCGAGGGTTTGCTAGCCGAGGCGGGTATTGCGAGCGTCCCCGGCTTCACGGCGCTGAACCGTCAGTTGAACGTGTTGCAAGACGAGAGTCTCGGGCCGCTGATCGAGAGCGCGTTGGGCGCCGGCCAGGCGATGGCAGGTCTCGGCAATACGCTGCTCCTCACGGAAGGACAGTTCGACGGCTTGAACAGCGTCATCACGGACGCGCACCGGACGTTGACGCTTACGGGACATGGTGGCCGAGACGCACTGGTGCTGTTGCAACAGCCGCTGCAGACCGCGTGGCAGCTCTCCAACGACTTCGGTTTCACACTCGATAAGAACACCGCGCGTCTCGTGAAGCAGGCGGAGGAAGCCGGCGTCGTGGGCGAGAAGATGCGGCCCCTCGCCGAGCAGCAGTTGAAGGCGACCGAGGCGTTGGTTGACCGGCTCGACGAGCTGATGGTTGCGCTCGGTGTGAAGCTGCCGGAAGCCGGGACTAAAGGCGCGAAAGCCCTGGACAAGGAGCTGAAGAAGATCAAGCCACCGAAGATCGAGGGCCACGTTACGTGGAAGGTCGACGCTATCCCTGGCACCAGCGCCCCGTCTACGTCGCGTAAGCCTCCCAAGGGGTTGGCCGAAGGTACCATCGTGTCCTCGCCGACGTTTGCCTTGATCGGTGAAGGGGCGGAGTCGGAGGTAGTGGCGCCCTACAGCGACTATCTGAACACGGTGGCCACAGCAGCGTCGAAGATGGCGAGAAGTGAGCGGCGGTCGTCGAAGAGCGGTCCGGTGCACATCACGATCGTGCAAGACGGTCGGGAGACCGCACGAGCCGTGTTGCCATATCTCGAAGACGCTATGCGCGTATACGTGGGGCGCTAACCGATGGAGGTCAAGGTAGAAGGCGTCAACCACACCGCGAGCATGAAGCAGGGCTCGTTCTCTCTTGACAAAGAGCTCAACCGAGATGTGTTCGAGTGCACGTTCTTCCAGGAGAACGATGCCATCATCTTCGCTGAAGGAGCTGAGGCGACCGTCGAATCGCTGCTCGGATATAACGCGACCATCGCCCGGTCTGATGACTACGCTCGGAAGGGTCTCTACTCCGTCAAGGTGACGAGCGGTGGAGAGGCGACGGTAGGCTGCCGGTCTACGTTGGCAGACTCAGTCACGATCAGCGCGGGAAACACGTATAGGGTGAAGGCGTGGTTCCGTCCTACGACGCAGGAGCGAAGCTGCTACGTGGTCCTGGCCTGGTATACATCGGCAGACGCCTTCATCTCTGCGGATAACGGAACCACGGTTGTCGAGAAAGATGGCCATTGGGTAAGCGCCACGGTGCAGGCCGTTGCCCCGACGAACGCGGCGAAGCTCATTGTCTACGCCCGCGTGCTTACTCCCGGATCGCCTACCGGCGAACTGCATTATGTCGACGACCTGACCCTCTATGAGGTAGGCGAGTCGTGGCAGCCCGCGCGCGGCGATGATGTGCAGGTGGTGGTCGGAGGTGCGTTCCAATTCGGCGGGACGATCACCAGTATCACGCACACATCCACGATCCGAAATCCTCCGATCGTCGGCGATACCCAGGCACGATCTCGGCAACTGAAGATCACGGCGCTGGGATACAGCGAGAAGTACGACTACGTCCTCGTCACTGCAGACCGAGCGTCGGAGAGCTTGGCGACCCGCATTGCGTGGCTGCACTCGACCTACATCGCGCCACGGTTCAGCGGTACCCAAGCCGTGACAACGGGCAGCCCGACGCTACCCGCTGCCAGCTACAAGCAGCAGACGACGACCAACATCCTGAACGAACTATCACAGCAGAGCGGTTGGATCTGGTATGCGACGTACGCCAACGTCCTGGCCTTCGTACCGGTGGGGGACGCCACGGCTCCGCTAGACCTCTCGGACAGCAATAGCACGATCCAGGATTGGGAGGTTGAGGAGACCGACCTTCGTCGCGTCGAGCGTCTGGAGATCAGGGTCGGCAGCCCCGAAGGTGTATCGGATGGAACGAAAATCTCAAGGGTCGGGGAAAAGCACATTGCCGACGGGACCAGGATTAGGTATTCGCTCAAGTGCTGGCCGGTAGTGACTGATCCGACGACCGTGGAAGTGCACCGCGCCGGAGGCACGACGGACGAGGATGTAGACGGCGTGACGTGGCTGCTGCTGGATGACGGGTCTCTCGTGCAGAACACAGCCGTGTCAACGAAGCTGCTGTCGGGTGAGTTCTTCTTGGTCTCGTATGAGAGTTCCTACCCCGTGTCCGTCCGAGCTGATACCGGCGCTGAGCCTCTGCGTGAGGAAAATATTGGCGATGCTCCGGAAGGCGCCACGATTGACCAAGCGTTCTCGATCGTATCCGGCGAACTCACGAAGCGCGCCGACACACCTAAAGAGCTGACGGTCAAGAGCCGTGTCTCGGCGAGCTGGTTCCCGGGCCAGTCGGTCACCGTGTCGATCACCGATCGTGGCGTCGACGGGGCATACCTGCTGACCGGAAATAGGATCCGTGAGGACTTGGACGGCCAGCACAGCAGCGTGCTGAAGCTGGTGGAGGGTGGCACGTACCGCGGACGATGGGCGGACCAGGTCAGGTCGTTGTTCGGCGGCTCAGGGGCCGGGACGAGCGTCTACTCGGCGGGGGGTGGAGCTGGTTCTGTCGGGACGGGATCGGTCTACCTGGGACAGAGCGAGCTAGGAATCAGTGGTTCGGGCTGGCTGTGGCCAAGCGGTGCCATACAAGCACGCCTGAATGGCGATACGTATCCAAACGGTGCTTACGTCTCGGTTCTCGCCAAGCTTCGAGTGGCGGGGAGCACGGCCCAGTTCCGCCTCTACGATGACGACAGCGATGTGTCCGTGGGCACTTCCCCCCTATTCAACAGCACGGCTCTAGTGGAGAACTTGTTCCTTGTCACCCTCACGCCCGGAACCACGCACCTGTACCGTCTCGAGATAAACGTGGCGGACGGATCCACGCCGGTTATTTACTCTTCTTACCTATTCCCCGCTTGATTGCCATGAGAATACTGATCCTTAGCATCATCGCCACTCTACTCACCGCGTCTAGCGTGGCGGCACAGACGACGACCACCGTCATCGGTGACAAGATGGTCGTTGGGACAACTGGAGTTCCTGACGGCTCGACCGTCAGACTTGGTGGACTGCTGACGACGGGCGGCACCAAGGTTGTCATACTCGAGAGCGATGGGGACGCCGTCGCGAGGCTTCTTGGTCGCAGCGATCTGCCGACACAAGTCGTGTATGACGACGAAGATAACACGTTCTTGAGCACGAAGACGCAACGCTTCCAGGGTCCAGTCCGGATCGAGTCTACACTCGGCGACGCTACCGACAACGAGATCACGATGCTCAACAACGTCGGCGTCCAGAGTCGTTTTGTCTGGGCGAACGCTGGAGCCGGAGCGCCCACGACCGGCACACGGTCTGCTGGTACGCGTCTGGTGCTATGGCCAAGCGTGACGACGGGGTTCGGAGATTACTCGATCGGGATGGAGGGCGACGCTATGTGGTCCGCCGTCCCCCACGCATCGGATCGATTCCGTTGGTATGGCGGAGCAACTGAAGTGGCTGATCTCGCCGGTACCGGGACGTTGGAGCTAGACAAGGATTTGGTCCCTGAGCAGCAATACCACGGCTGGATCGGCTACCCCAACAGGAAATGGCTCACGGCGTGGATTGCCGAGCTGAACGTCGAGACGCTAGTGGCCCGAGAGACCTACGCCACGATGGGAGGCCGACTACTGACGACTGAGGCGACGACCCTGATTACGCCGCTGCTTAGCACGGACACTCAGATTGTGACGCAGCACAATAACATGGCGAGCGGGGATTACCTCTATATGGAGGGTGACCTGCACGTTGAGTTTATGAAGGTGGCCAGCGCGCCAGTCCGCATCAACAAGGTCACGAACAACAGCTTTGAGGATAACACGACGGGGTGGGGGGTGAACGCCGGACAGACGCTGACCCGGCTGTGTCGTGCCACGTCCAGCGAAGACTCTACACAGCCGGTTTATCTGGAGGGGGTGTGTGCCGCGCGGTGGGTCTACACGAGCGGCACATCACTGGTGTTCCACAGCAACGGCACGCTGCAGGCCAGCACGTCCTACCGCATGTGCGTTGGCGTGCGTAATGCGGAGACCATTGACGGGACCGAACCGTCCCTGAGCATGCGCGTGGACAGCGCGGCGTCTCTTATCGCAGCCACGGTGACTCAGCGCGAGGATGCACCGGAGTGGTTCGACGCCTGTATCACGCAGACCTCTACGGCAACCCCTGGCGCGAACATCGGTATTCAGTTCGACCAGGGCCAGGCCGCGACGTGGGACATGGACGCGGTGATGCTCCACGTGGCGTCGCTGGGCAACATTCCCTGGACGGCAAACGGCGCTGTGACTTCAGTGACTAGAAACCTTGATGCTACTGGGTCGAACTACTGGTCGGCCGGATCCGCCGTGGTAAACACCGGGACATGTGGCGACGGGTTCCTAGATCAGTACGCGTTGCGGGGGGTGAAGAGCGGTACGGAGTTCGGCCCCTCTATTGTGGGCAACGTGAGAACGGGCTGCACGGACAGCTCGGACTACGCCGACTGGGCGCCCCGGTGGGCGGCGGGCAATCTGCGCGGTCTCTACGGATATACGACAGACATCTACGGCTTCGCGGCGGGGGATTCGTCGATGCAGTGGCTGGCCGCTGACGGCACGAACGGCGTGCGTCTTATGAACGGGACCGCCACTCGAATGCTGTTGGGGAGCTCCAACCTGGACTTCTACGGGAGTTCGTCGACGCTGCGCATGAGACTTAGCGCGTCCAACCTCCAGTACTTTGACGATGCCGGTACAGATCGATTCAACCTGGACGGCCCTACGGGTACGTTTAGGTTGGGCAGCACGGCGACCGGCGAACCTAACATGCTGTTCGACGGCGCGACCGGAGATCTCAGGCTCAGGATCGCTGGTGCAACCAAGATCCTGTTGACCTCATCAACGGGGGATATTTCGCTGGTGGGAAACGTGCGTGGCGGAAGCGCGACGGCTTTGAGCACAGGGACTGGCTACTTCCTCGGATCTACGGGGACGGCCCGGTTTGGCAACCCCTCCGGCAACCGCG
>JBOGIN010000768.1:0-6769 GCA_050742275.1 Vicinamibacteraceae bacterium | reverse complement strand
GTGCGTAATACCGGAGGACAGCCCGGTCGCGTACACGAAGACGATGCCCGTCGCGCACGATGACGCCGCGCAGACAGAGCAGCTCCACGCCACGCTCGGTCGCCGTCGTCGGATCGTTGACGTCGAGGTTCGCCCCGTGCGCCATGAGCGTTGTCGTCAGCGCTTCGACGCGGCCCCTCAGATCGGCGTGCGCAATCGACGGTCGCATGGCCGTTGCGACGAGCGCCGAGGGCAATACCTTGTAGAGCTGGCCGACGCGCTCGCGTGCCAGGCGCGCGAGCTGCAGCACATCACGCCGCGAATCCGGCCGATACCCCCCCATTGAAATCGGCGGGCCGAACGTCACGAACGCTCGTGTCTCGTAGCCAACCGCGGAGCCGACCATCTCGGCAATCTCTCGCGTGAAGGGCCGCTGCTGACGCTTGACGCCCTGGCGTGCCAGCGTACGATCCTCGAGCACCAGATCGTAGCTGATCGCGCAAGGCACGATCTGCAGGTGTGCGCAGTTTTCGGCGAGCAACGTCGCATGGAGCAAGCCGGTCTTGAACGGCTTGAGATCGCCGGTGTAGCTCCGGCCGCCCTCCGGATAGAACAACAGATCGTGCTGCTCGAGTATCTCGGCCACGTACGCTTTCTGCGTTGCCAGATACACGGGGTCGCGAGCGTTGCGTCGAATTGGAATCGCGCCGGTGACGTGCCGGTTGATCAGGCCGAACGCGCCGCCGAACAGGTTGATGCCCGCGGCGATAATCGGCGGCCGGATCGCATAGTCTTCGAGCACGAGCGGACCGATGAGATAGTCCAGATGGCTCTTGTGGTTCGAGACGTAGACGGTTCGTCCTGCCGCAACGCTCCGTTCGACATGCTCCAGACCTTCGCCGATCCGCGTGAGCTTTCGAAGAATCGGATAGAGCGGGTGCTTCAGGGCGCGGTAGATATGGTATCGCTGCGTCGTGCGAAGCTCGTCGAGATACGCGTAGATGCGCTCACGCGCCTCCAGCGGCGAGAGTCCCTCGGTGCCCCGGAGGTAGCGTGCAACCTCTTCGCGTGAGAGAACCGCCTGGGTGATCTCGTCCAGCATCAGCGGAAAATATAGCACCGTCCCTGGCTCCTGGCGCCGGGCGCTCAGGAGCCGAGAATCGCGCAGATCCTGTCCGTGAACTGCGCCGTCGTGGCCGATCCCCCGAGGTCCGGCGTGCGGCAGCCTTCGTCGAGCGTGCGATACAACGCCGTCCGGATACGGTCCGCTGCGGAGGCCTCGCCTAGATGGCGCAACATCATCACGGCCGAGAGCAGCAGCGCCGTCGGATTGGCAACGCCCTTGCCGGCGATATCTGGTGCGCTGCCATGCACCGCCTCGAACACCGCGGTCTGTTCCCCGAGGTTCGCGCCAGGGACCACGCCGAGGCCCCCGACCAGCCCGGCGCAGAGATCGGACACGATGTCGCCATACAGATTCGGCATGAGCAGCACGTCGAACCGCTCCGGGTTCATGACCAGCTGCATGCAGGCCGCATCTACGATACGCTCATCGTAGGCGATGTCGGTGAACTCTTTCGCCACGGCGCGGACGCTGTCGAGAAAGAGGCCGTCGCTTAGCTTCATGATGTTGGCCTTGTGCACCGCCGTAATCCGTTTCCGGCGGTGCTCACGCGCGTACGCGAACGCAAACCGCGCGATCCGCTCGGACGCGCGGGCGGTGATTATCTTCAGGCTTTCGACGACGCCCGGGACGACGCGGTGCTCGAGGCCAGCATACAGATCCTCGGTGTTCTCGCGGACCACGACGAGATCGACATCGGCAAACCGCGACGGCACGCCCGGGACGTTTTTCACCGGCCGGAGATTTGCGAACAGGTCGAGCTGCTGGCGCAGCGCGACGTTCACGCTCGCAAACCCCGAGCCAACCGGTGTCGTCACAGGGCCTTTGAGGGCCACCTTGCGGCGCCGAATCGAGGCGACCAGCTCCTCCGGCAGTGCCGTGTGCTCGCGTGCCAGAGCCGAGGCGCCAGCGTCGAAGCGCTCCCAGGTCACGTCGACGCCTGCCGCGCCAATGATGCGCACGACCGCATCGGTGACCTCGGGGCCGATACCGTCGCCGGGGATCAGGGTGATGTGATGCATAAATAGGCGTCAGGCGTCAGGGGGCAGGCGTCAGCAGGGATCAGGCCTGACGCCTACTGATCCCTGACCCCTGACCCCTTATAATTCCACACGGAGGCACTCTTGACTGCGACTACCGCTGTTTCGCTCGACGTTTTGCACAACATCGCCACGCGGCTTCGCATCGATTCCGTTCGTTCGACGAGCGAAGCCGGAAGCGGCCACCCTACGACCTGCTGCTCCGCGGCTGACATCGTCGCCGCGCTGTTCTTTGGGGACATGCAATTCGACCCCAGCAACCCGCGGCGGCCGGACAACGACCGCTTCGTGTTGTCGAAGGGGCACGCGGCTCCGTTGCTCTACGCCGTCTGGGCCGAGCTCGGCGTGATCGACCGAGCCAGCTTGTTGACGCTGCGCCGGATCGACTCCGACCTCGAGGGACATCCGACGCCGCGCCTGCCGTTCGTCGACGTGGCGACCGGCTCGCTCGGTCAGGGCATTTGCGCGGCGGTCGGGATGGCGCTCAACGCTCGCCGCATCGGATCCTCCTCCCGCACCTACGCCTTGCTGGGTGACGGCGAGTCGGCCGAAGGGTCCGTGTGGGAGGCGGCTCAAACGGCGCAATTCTACGCGCTCGACAATCTTTGCGCCATTGTCGACGTCAACAAGTACGGACAGAGTGGCCCAACGCAGCTCGGACACGATCTCGAATCAACCGCGGGCCGGTGGCGTGGCTTCGGTTGGCACGCACTGGTCGTCGACGGCCACGACCTGCAGGCGCTCGTCGACGCCTACGCCACCGCCCGCGCGACGACAGGCCGTCCAACGGTCATTCTGGCGCGCACGCTCAAGGGCAAGGGCATCTCCTTCGTCGAGGGCAAGGACGGCTGGCACGGCAAGCCCCTCAAGAAGAACGGTGAGATGGAGCGGGCGATTGCCGAGCTCGAGCAGCAATTCGTCGACGAGCGAGGCGCGGCGCGTCCGGCCGTCCCAGCTCCGTCCGGTAAGGCGGCAAGCGATCGAACGGCCAGCACGCCTGCCGATGTGCCGGTCCCCGCATACGGGAAAGACGACAAGGTCGCGACGCGGGAAGCGTATGGCACGGCGCTCGCCAAGCTTGGCGCGGCAGACTCTCGCGTGGTCGCGCTCGACGGTGACGTCAAGAACTCGACCTTCAGCGAGAAGTTCAAGGAACAGTTTCCAGATCGTTTCTACGAGGCGTTCATTGCGGAGCAGTCGATGGTCGGCATGGCCATGGGGCTCGCCAGCGTCGGCGCCATTCCGTTTGCCTCGACGTTTGGCTGCTTCCTCACGCGCGCCGCTGACTTCATTCGGATGGCCGGGATCAGCGCCGTGAACGTCAAGCTCTCGGGATCGCATTGCGGCGTGTCCATTGGCGAGGACGGACCGTCGCAAATGGCGCTCGAGGACCTCGCGCTCATGCGCGCCGTGCCGGACGCGACCGTGCTGTACCCCTGCGACGCCGTCAGCACCGAGCGGCTGACCGTCCTTGCCGCTCATCAACCGGGCCTCGTCTACCTGCGGACGACACGGCCGAAGACGCCGGTGCTGTACGCGCCGGATGAGCCGTTTGTCGTCGGCGGATGCAAGGTGCTCCGGAGCAGCGCGAAGGACCAGGCCACCGTCGTGGGTGCCGGGATCACGGTCTACGAGGCGCTGGCTGCGTTCGACGAGCTGGCCAAGAAGGGGATCTCGATTCGCGTGATCGATCTGTACTCGGTACAGCCGGTCGACGCCGACACACTGGTGGCTGCGGGGAAGGAGACCGGCAGGATCATCACGGTTGAAGATCACTACGCCGCCGGCGGGTTGGGAGATGCCGTGGCAGAAGCCGTCGCACCGCATGCGATCCCCGTACAGCGGTTGGCGGTGCGCGAGATTCCCCGAAGCGGCCAGGCCGACGAGCTCCTCGATCGCTACGGTATCTCCGCTCGCCACATCGTCGGCGCAGTAGGAGGTGCGAGGGGCTAGGGGCGAGGGGCGAGGGACGAGAGGTGCATCTCAAGCCTTCTGCCCCCTCGCCCCTTGCCCCTCGTCCCTGTTTTTATGCAATCGTTGCTCCTCCACCTCCTTCCGGTGTTGGTAGGGCTTGCTGCGCAGCCTGGCGCGGTGGGCACCGGTGTGCGGGATCCCGCATGGTCGCCTGACGGCCGCCAGCTGGCCGTTTCCTTTCTCGATCAAATCTGGACCGCCAGCCCGGACGGGAAGCTGTCGACCGCGCTTGCCGTGTGGCCTGAGGCGACGCCAGCGGTCGAGCGCGACCCTGCCTGGGCCACCGACGGTGGCCAGGTCGTCTTTGCAGCCGATCGTGGCGAGGGATTCGATCTCTTCGTGGTCGGCCGCGATGGCGGCGCGCCGGAACGCGTGACGTTCTTGCCGGGCGACGAGCGCTGGCCGTCCTGGACGCCCGATGGACGTGTGGTGTTCGCGTATCGCGCGATCGATCAGTGGGATCTCTACGTGATCGATGCGGCCGGCGCCGGTCCAGGCGCACCGCCGACGCCAATGACGCTGGGCGAGACGCTGGACGATGAGATGCAGCCGCGGGTGTCGCGGGACGGCAAGCGCGTGGCCTTCGCTTCCACACGTGACGTACCACCGGGCGATATCGATATCTGGGTGATGCCGCTGCCTGCGCCGAGCGACCTCGCGCGTTTGCACGGCCAGGCAGCGGAGGGCAACGCGAGCAAAGCCGTCGCGATGGTGGAGCGCGCGCGCCGCGTCCTGCACGCAAGCGGCGCCGATCAGTATCCGTCGTGGGCGCCTGACGCGACGCGCCTCGCTTTCTTCGCAACGAGACAAGGCGTCGGCTCCGTCTGGATCGCGAGCGTTCCCCCGCCAAATGAGCCGACGAGCGAGGAATCCTCGGCCGAGCCATCCACCCCCGACCGCGAGCAGCCAGACGCCCGCCCGAGCCGATATCCGGAAGCGCCGCCCGTCCTGCTCTCACGCGACGGCGGCCAACCCGCCTGGTCGCCTGACGGCCGGACGATCATGGTGGCGGATGCGCCCGAGGAGGGGATGACCTACAACGGCAACCCATTACGGAGTCGGGATGAGCCGCCGCCGCTGTTCGCGCTCGGGCACGCCTACCGCTTACGCGCGCTGCCCGCGCCACGCGCGCCGGACGAAGGCGTCGTCTCGATCGCGACGAGCGCGCCGGCAGGCCGCGTGCGCTGGCTCTTCGCGTTCGATCGTGTGTGGGAGGCGCTGCGGTCGCTCTACTACGCGGAGCCGCCGACCGCCGTGGCATGGAAGGCGCTGGCCGCGCGATATCGGCCGCGTGCGGCCGAGGCGCGGTCGGCGCGAGAGCTCGAAGCCGTCGTGGACGCGATGATCGACGAGCAGCCGCTCGTGAAGCGAGAGGTGGCGTCGGATCACTCCATCGTTGTCTCGGCTCATCCCCTGGCCTCGGAAGCGGGCGTCCGCGTGTTGGCCTCCGGTGGCAACGTCGTCGACGCGGCCATTGCCGTCTCGTTCTCGCTCGGCGTGGTCGAGCCGGATGCGTCCGGGATTGGCGGTGACGGCATGGCGCTCCTGTACTTGCGCGGGATGGCGCGGCCGACGCTCATCGATTTCAAGGATCAGTCGCCCAGCCACGCGACGCTCGACAACCCCGAGATCCTTCACGATGGCCGACTCGTGTCGCACGGGCCGGCAGCGGCGAACATCCCCGGCGTCGTGGCAGGGATGGACTATCTCTTCAAGAAGTACGCGTCTGGCGACGTCGCGTGGGCGCGCCTGCTCGAGCCGGCCATCGAATACGCAGACGAAGGCGTGGTGCTCGACGCCTCCTTGCCGACGACCATTGCGAACGGCCGTCCCATCATCGAGAAATATGCCGAGACCGCGCGCATCTATCTGCCGAACGGTCGAGTGCCGCAGGCGGGCGCCCGCTTCGTGAACCGCGACTACGCCGCCACGTTACGGACGCTCGCCACGGAGGGCGCACGGTCGTTCTATGAGGGGAGCATCGGTAAGCGTATTGCCGATGACATGGCGGAGGAGGGCGGTCTCATCAATCGTGCCGATCTCGCGCAGTATCGGGCCATCGAGCGCGTGCCGCTCAATGGCCGTTATCGAGGCCACACCGTGTGGACGGCGGCGCCGCCGGTCGCGTCTGGCGCCGCCCTCATTGAAACGCTGCAGATTCTCGGCCACTTCGACCCTGGAACGGGCGCGACGTTTCGCCACGATGCCGACTACCTGCACTACGCTATCGAAGCGCGGAAGGCGCGTGACCCGATGCGCCACGTCGCGGATCCGGCGCGCTGGACCGTCGAGGTCGATGAGCACCTGACCGAAGCCCACGCCAAGTCGCTGTTTCGTACGATTCGGCCGGAGCGCGCGTCCCGCTTCACGGACAGCGGCCTCGACATCGATGGCGAGGAGGAAGCGGCCGGCGTGGAAGAGAACGGCCTCGGGCGCGGCACGACGGCCTGCGTGGTTGCCGACACCGCCGGCAACATGATCGTCGTGACGCAGACGCTCAGCACGTGGGGTGGGAGCTTCTACGTCTCGAAAGGGCTCGGTTTCCTCTACAACAACCACGTCAAGTCGTACCGGACGAGAAGCGGCGCCTACGGTCACCTACTGCCGCTCACCCGTTCGTCCAAGACCAACGCTGTCTCGCTCGTGTTTGAGC
>JBOGIN010000767.1:0-3623 GCA_050742275.1 Vicinamibacteraceae bacterium | reverse complement strand
TTCCAGCGATGTGCCACCATTCGCCATCTATGCAGGGAACGAGAGTGTCTGTGTCTTGGGCAGTGGTGTACGAAATGGAGAACAGGAAACCGACCAACAGAGTCAGTACGGGCAAAGTCATGGGCTGCCTCGATGAAGTCATGGACGCTTGATCACATGCACTATAACGGGCTAAAGACCGCGCGCTACAGGTATGCTGATGGTGCTGCGGCTACGGCCGGACACGTCATGCGTCTGACCGTTGACGTCGACGCGCTGCAATCCGGGAACGGGTGGTGCGTGCAGCACCACGCGCTGCGGCTGGTCGCGCCACTCGGCCGTGAACGACACTGAGAGCGTTGCCCCATCCTGCGAGAGCCCAAATCGAAGGCTTACCGGTCCGTGCTCGGTCGGCATGCCGTCGAATACGGTTTCCTGTTGCCGAGATATCCAGGCGAGGGGACAGAGACGAAGCAGGTGGATTTCTCCCTGCCGCAGGCTGTCGTCTGCCACCGCCTGTCGCAGACACCACACGATGAGCGGCGCCACGAAGACATTCCCGTACATGCCATGACGATGCTCGCCCGAGATGAACGTGTGCGGGGAGATCGCGCCGGTCAAGAGACCATACATGCCTTCGAGAAACCGGTTGCGATCGCCCAGCTGCCATGAGTGGCAGATGTTCCAACTGTAGCAAGGCTCCCCTGAGGATTGTTCGTGGATGAGGACCGCGCGGTCCAGCGGATTCGGGCGATAGCCGTAGAGACGGCGGTTCGGGCCTTCACGAAAGAACTTCATCGCCGAGCGCATGAGCGGGTCGTCCGCGTCCATCAACCCGGCCCAGACATGGAACAGCGGCCCGGCATCCAGCATCACCAGGTCCGCGAAGATGTGGCGCTTGGTCGGGATGAGGTTCGCCTGCGGGACATGGTGCTTCTGGCCGTCCGCATCCATCCACGTCGGCGCCGCGGCAGCACGGGCGCGATACGCCTCGACGAACGTGGACCTGAAGGTTGCCGCGAACGCCTCGAGCTGGCTTGCGAGTGGATGCTGGAGGCGCCTGAGCAAGCGGACCGCCGACGTGAGCCCTTTGTAGTTCCAGCCCATCACCCACACCGCCTGCGTTTCCACCCCTTCGTCCGTGGCCACGGCAGGAGGAAGAAGGCCCTGTATTCCCTTGTGGCCGGTGAGCGCACAGGCATCCTGGATGAACTCGCAGGCCTTCGCGATGGGCTCGAGCCACACGTCGATGAAGCGCTGGTCGCCGCTCAGCAGCGCATGGTACGAGACCAGGTGCAGAATCGCGCCGTGATCCGACAGCCAGTCGATGGCCGTGAGCGTCTTGGGTGTGCTGAAGTAGCCTGGGTGGAGCACGTAGCTCGTCCCTGGCGGCTTGACCATGCCTTGTGACCGGCGATACAGCTCGGCATACCGCGCGACCGCGTCGTGATGGCCGAGCAGATCCAACAGCATGTGACTGGTCATCGACGTCGGCGTGCTCCAGAGCACGTCGTATCCGTAGGAGCCCGAGAGCAGTGTGTACTCTCCGCTCGTCGGGTTCTTCTCCGCGACGACCTGGGCGAATTGGATGTTTCGCACGATCGCCTGGTTGACGAACGGCTCCGGCGTGCTCACGCGTGCGGCTCCTTGCGGTGTCTCCTTCCAGTAAGGCTCACACGCCTCCAGCGCGCCATCGAAGCCGTGTGCCAGCTCCGCGTCGAACGCCGGCGGTTCCTGCGGCAACGCGGCCACCAGGAGATCGGTGTGCGCTCCGCGTTCACCCGGCAGCTCCACGGTGAGGGTGTAGATGCCGCTATCAGGTGCGCTCTCCGCGAAGCGCACGGGTCCCGCTGGCGAGGGCGCCACGGCAAGGCGCACGTGCCCTTCGGCCTGGACGAGGCGCAGGCCGGACCGGACGTCGCGGCTCATGTCCGTCACTGGCTCCAACAGCGGCGCGCGCTCCGGATCCGCCACCAGCACAACGCCGTCCTCGTGCTTCCAGGGATACTGGTGCCGGTAGTACAGCCGACTGAGCTGCAACGCAATGGCAACTCGCTTCACGGCACGGATCTCATCGACATGCACGACTGACAGACGGATCCAGGCGTAGAGCGGCTCGATGCCGGTCGCCACCGGCCGTTCACCGGGCACGTGAGCGAAGACTTCCTGGCGGAGCACCAACCCCTCCTGGAGCGGCCACTCCGTCCACAGCACCGGGGTCTGGACGCCGTCGCGCCAGCCCTGAATGCCGAAGCCGCCGTCGAGGTGATACACGCGTGTCGGAATCTGGGGTAACGGCGGCGGAGCGCCTTCAGCGCTCGGTGTGAACGTGAGCTGGAAGTCCAGATCCCGATAACGAGCCGTGTGCGGTTTCCGTCCATCGAACGGCTCGAACATCAAGGTGCCGTTGTAGAGCACATTGAATCGAAAGAGATGGTTCTTCCAACCGATGGGCGTCCAGACGTCACGTTGCGGAGCCCACCAGGCGCGGGCGACCTCGACGTTCGGCTCGCTGGGACATGGCATTCCCACTGGGACAACAGGCCACGACGCGAAGGCGCTGGGGCCCATGCCTGGAACGCTTTGCCCCGGCGCCTTTGTTGCCGCCAGCGACGCGCCACTACCCATCAGTAGATGCAGTGCACTCCGACGATTCACGTGGGACCCCCTCCTGTTCGATGACCCTGGCCATCGTGCCCCAACCGAAACGTGTAGGCTCGACATTTCGGTCCGGCGCTCACGATTCCGTTCAGCCAATTGAACGACCGCCCGTCAAGCGCATCACAGTAGTTGAATCGCATGCACGCCAGGGACAACCCTCTACCATGGTTCGAGGAGGAGGAGGAGGGGGAGCGATGAGATGGGTGTGGCGCGCGCTTGCCTGTTCAGGAATACACCTGGCGCTTGCGGCGGCGGTCTCGGCCCAAGTCGGCACCGAGACGTCGATTTCCGGTGTCGTGACGGACAGCTCCGGCGCGGTCGTGCCGGGCGCTTCGATTGCCGCGGTACAACTTGAAACGGGCCTGGTCAGAACCGCTGAGAGTGACTCGCGAGGAAGCTTCGCGATTTGGGCGCTCCCGATTGGCCCGTACGAGATCACGGTCGCGGCGAACGGCTTCACCACGTGGAAGGCGGAGCGCATCGTCTTGACCGTGGGAGAGCGGCGACGGCTGTTTCCAAGGCTAAACATCAGCAAGGTGACGCAGGAGGTTACCGTGGTCGGGGGCGCCGCGGAGTCGTTGCAGACCGACAACAGCGCGGTGCAGACCGTCGTGCAGATGCAGCAGATTCGAGAGCTGCCGTTGAGGACGCGCAATCCCGTCGCGCTGGTCGGGTTGGTCCCCGGCATGCGGTTTCTGTCCAGTGATTCTGGAGCGGAGCGCAACGCGTACGTGCAAGGGCTCGGCGCCCGCTCGAATGCCACCGGCTTTCAGATCGATGGGGCCAACGCGAACTCGGGCATGGACGAAGGGGCGATGGGCGTGTCGAACGTCGAGACCATCGCAGAGTTCTCGGTTCAGACCTCCAGCTTCGATGCCTCGTCTGGGCGGAGCCCGATTCAAGTGGTCATGGCCTCGCGCTCCGGCACCAACGATATCCACGGCACCGTGTGGGAGTTCTTTCAAGATGACGCGCTGAACGCC
>JBOGIN010000766.1:0-2370 GCA_050742275.1 Vicinamibacteraceae bacterium | reverse complement strand
GTGCTCGTGGGCGGCATGCGTGCACTGAACGCGAACGCCCGGCCGTCGAATCTGGGCGTCTTCACCGAGCGGCCCGGGACGTTGACCAACGACTTCTTCGTGAACCTCGTCGACATGGACACGGAGTGGCGGCCGACGTCCGGAGCAGGGGAGACTTTCGAGGGCCGCGGCCGCGGGACGGGGAAGGTCAAGTGGACCGGCAGCCGCGTCGACCTCGTCTTCGGTTCGAACTCCGAGCTCCGCGCGCTCGCGGAGGCTTACGCGTGCGACGACTTCCGGGAGAGGTTCGTGCGCGACTTCGTGGCCGCGTGGGACAAGGTCATGAATCTCGATCGATTCGACCTGGCCGGATCTGGGCGCTCAGGCCGGCCGTCGTCTGGCGATATGAACGTTCGTTCTCGCGCTGATCGGCTGACCTCCATGCCGTGACGACAGCCGCGGACAACAGGGGCGGCAGGCGCGCGGCCAGGCCCGACGCCTGGTGTGCACGCCTCCGCCCCTTGTCGACGCTCGCGATGCGCGCCTAGCCCTGACTCACCCGGCGCTCGGCGCCCGCCAACCAGTCGGCCTTGATGCGCACGCCCCACCCCGGACCATCCGGCATGACGGCGCGCCCATCCTTCATCTCCAGCACCGGATCGAACATCGCCCGCGCCTGCTTGGTGATCGACGCATCGTCCTCGATGGAGAACTCGACCGCGCCGGCATTTGGCAGCGCCGCGAGGAGACGCATGGTGAACACGGTCACGAGCGACACGTTCGCCGCGTGCGGCTTGGTCACGAGGCCGGCGGCTTCAGCCATCTTGGCGACGCGCCAGGCTCGCGTCAGGCCGCCCACGTAGCAAATGTCGGGTTGCACGATGTCCACGGCGCGCATCGCGATCATGCGACGCCACTGGGCCATGTCGTTGTCTTGTTCACCGCCTTGGATATCGATTGAGAGCGCGCGAGTCACTTCCTGCGTCCACTCGAGCTCCCAATAGGGGCACGGTTCCTCGAACGCGGCATAGTCGGCATCCTCGAGCCGGCGCCCCATCGAGATCGCCACGTCGGGCGTGTAGCAACTGTTCGCGTCGGCATGGAGCTCGATATCCGGGCCGACCGCCTTGCGCACCGTCGGAATGATCGCCTCGCTCCGTCCGGGTGACGCATCGCGATTGCGGCCCCCAGGCGTACCGAGCCGGATCTTGAACGCCTTGCAGCCGACCTCGTCGCGGACCCGCACGAGCCGCGCGCCCTCGTCATCGGGACTGATGTCGCGGCGCATGCTCGATCCATACGCCGGCAGCGGCCGCACGGATCCGCCGAGCAAGGCGGCCACGGGCCTGTCGGTGATCTGCCCGTAGAGATCCCAGAGCGCGGTGTCCACGCCCGCCAGCGCGCGACAGACGAACGACCAGGGAAACTTCAACTGCGCGTCGATCACCGCGTCGTTGATCGCGTCGATGTCGCTGATGTCGCGCCCCGTGACCAATGGCGCGACCAGCCGATGCAGCACGTCGGCGGAGATATCAGCCTCGTACGGCGCAATCTGTCCCCATCCGATCGCTCCGTCGCTCGCCGTGATGCGCACGAGCGCGAGCGAATCGCGCCAGAACGTCTCGATTGACTTCACGGTCCGCCCGCGCGGCACGACCGCCCAATCGCGGTACTCCGGCGTGCGGCCCAGGTAATCGTAGCGGGCGCCGCCCGGCGGCACGGTTGGTTCCTGTGCGGAGGGACCGGCGTACCCTTGCGAGGGGGCGACCGCGGACAACGCGGCGCCGCTGACAACCTGTTCGAGGAAGCGACGACGTGTGCGAGTCATAAGGGGTTCTCTCGGAACGCTGGTCACTGTAGCACTCGATGGGCAGGGTCGACCATGGGAACCGAGACGGTTGTCATACGAGAACATGGTGGCCTCCGCGCTGTCGTCGCAGCGTATGCGCTGCAGCGAATGGGACACCTGGCCGGAAGCGTATTCGCGCGGCGATATGACAGAGATTTCCCGACCGTACTGAGGCATCGATCGTCTACAATTGTTGACGGTCTAGGCATATGGCAAAACCGACCGACCTCATCCAGGGCACCCTTGATCTCTTGATCCTCAAGACGCTCTCGCTCGAGCCGAAGCACGGCTGGGCGATCGCGAAGCGTATCCAGCAGGCGTCGCGGGACGCCCTTCAGATCCAGCAGGGATCGCTGTACCCGGCCTTGTACCGCCTCGAGCGGAAGGGATTGATCACCTCCGAGTGGGGGGAGAGCGAAAACAAGCGCCGAGCCAAGTTCTACAGGCTCACCGCGTCAGGCCGCAAGCAACTCAAGGCGGAAACCGCGCTTTGGAACGACTTCTCATCTGTTGTTGCCGGAGTGCTCCGCGCGGTTCCGGGT
>JBOGIN010000765.1:0-3995 GCA_050742275.1 Vicinamibacteraceae bacterium | reverse complement strand
GCGCGGGGGTATGGCGGCCTTCGTCGACGCGGAGCACGCGCTCGACGCGCGATACGCGCAGAATCTCGGCGTCGACCTCGAGAACCTGCTGGTGTCGCAGCCGGACAACGGCGAGCAGGCGCTCGAGATCGTCGAGGTGCTCGTCCGCTCCGGCGGCGTCGACGTCGTCGTTGTCGACTCGGTGGCGGCGCTCGTGCCGCGTGCGGAGATCGAGGGAGAGATGGGTGAGGCGCAGGTCGGCCTCCAGGCGCGGCTCATGTCACAGGCGCTGCGCAAGCTCACCGGCGTTGTCTCGAAGTCGAAGACGTGTCTGGTCTTCATCAACCAGCTTCGCGAGAAGATCGGCGTCATGTTCGGCAATCCTGAGACGACCACGGGCGGCCGCGCGCTCAAGTTCTATTCGTCGGTGCGCCTCGACATTCGCCGGATTGGCGCGATCAAGGATGGCGATGTAATCGTTGGCGGCCGGACGCGCGTCAAGGTCGTCAAGAACAAGGTCGCGCCCCCCTTCCGCGAAGCGGAGTTCGACATCCTCTACGGCCTGGGAATCTCGCGCGAGGGCGACTTGCTGGATCTCGGCGTCAACCGGAAGATTATCGACAAGAGCGGCACCTGGTTCTCGTTTGGCGGCGAGCGACTCGGACAAGGTCGCGAGAACGCCAAGCAGTTCTTGCGTGACAACACTGAAATCTTCCAGCAGCTCGAGGAGCGCGTGCGCCAGGATCTGGGCCTGACGCAAACGACCGAAGCCGTCGCGGCGCAAGCATGACGGCCTGAGCTCTCGGTCCGTGGCCATTGGCCCACCTGCCTACCAGTGTCTGCCCTGCTGTCGCTCGACGCCTCTCTGTTTTCCTGGCTCAACGGACTGCCCCACCCCGATCTGTTCAACGCCTTCTTCATCTGGCTGAGCCGTGCGACAGCGTTTCCAGGCACACTGTGGATCCTGCTCGGCCTCCTCGTGTCCTGGCGCTCGGCAGCGCGGCGGCGCGGCGTGGTCCGTTTGGTGTGGGCGCTTGCGGTCGCGAGCCTCCTGACAACGTACGTCCTGAAGCCGGCGCTCGATCGACCGCGTCCGTTTCATGCGAACGCCGAGGTGGCGGTGCTTGGCGCGCCACCAGACGACAATTCCTTTCCCTCGGGGCATGCAACGTCGGCCGCGGCCGGCGCGTACGCGCTCACGCTCATTGCGCCTGCGGGAGGCTGGGCGTGGTGGCTGCTCGCGGGCCTCGTCGGCCTGGGTCGCGTGTACCTCGGCGTCCACTACCCTCTGGACGTTGTCGCCGGGTGGATGCTCGGCGTGTTGATTGGCCAGGTCGCGACGGGACGGGTTCGCTGCCCTGGAAAAGTGCCAGATAAAGACGATGGGTGACAAAGTGCTTCTGAAAGATCACGAGATATGAAACGTCTCGGAGCCTGGTTCGCGCTCGCCTTCGTTGGTCTTGCGCTCCTGACAGCGCTTGCCATCTTCTCGAGCCCCGCTCTCCGATGGCGGGCATCCGTGGTCGCGCTCAAGGCCGCCGGTCAACTGACCGATCTCTCCTGGGGTGAAACGATCAGATGGCTGCGGCCCGGCAGCCCGGTCTACCTCGGATCGCTTCCCGAGACGGGCAATCCTTACCGGGCGATCCAAAACCTCTTTCATTCGGAAGAGGATCGTCGGAGTGGCGCCGGGCTTTTCATACGCCATTGCGCCGCCTGCCACGGCCGAAACGCGACGGGTGGGACCGGACCGGGGCTCGCCGGTGTCGTTGCAAAGCCGGGCTCGAGCGATTGGGGTCTGTTCCGAACGATCAGCCGAGGCGTACCTGGAACGGCGATGCCGCCACAGCGGCTACCGGAGGAGTCGGTGTGGCAGCTCGTCGCGTTCCTGCGGTCGCTCACCGCTGCCGAGTCCGCTCCGAGAGCGGCAGGCCGCGAGGTCTCGCGTCCCCCCACTCCCGTGGTCGCCGGCAATCGTCTCCTGCGCGCCGACGCGGAGCCGGGCAACTGGTTGACCTACTCCGGCGCCTATCACGGCCGGCGACATAGCCGGCTCACCGATATTACCGCGGCAAACGTGGCGCAGTTGAAGCTCGCCTGGGCGGTCCAACTCCCGTCGCGAGGGGAGAAGGTCGAGACCTCTCCCATCGTCGTGGACGGCACGATGTACATCACCGAGCCGCCAAACATCGTGCGAGCGCTGGATGCCGCAACCGGCCAGGAGCTGTGGATGTACGAGCGTGCCCTGCCGGACGAGGTGCACGCCTGCTGCGGTCTGGTGAACCGCGGCGTCGCCGTCCTGGACGACAAAGTCTATGTGGGAACGCTCGACGCGCATCTCGTCGCACTCGAGGCCGAGAGCGGTCGGGTCGTGTGGGACGTCGAGGTAGCCGACTACCGTCGCGGCTACAGCATCACGGCCGCGCCCCTCGCGCTTCCCAGGGCCATCGTCACCGGCATCGCGGGAAGCGAGTTCGGCGTGCGTGGATTTCTCGATGCCTACGATCCGACGTCCGGCCGTCGTCTCTGGCGGTTCAACACGCTGCCGGAGCCGGGCAAGGCCGGGCACGATACCTGGAGCGGTGACTCGTGGGAAACGGGCGGAGCGTCGACCTGGCTCACCGGCGCGTTCGACCCGACCCTGAATCTGCTGTACTGGGGCGTCTCGAATCCCGCCCCCGACTTCCGTGGCGACGATCGTCAAGGAGACAATCTCTATTCGGACAGCGCCATCGCCCTCGATGCGCGTACCGGCGCGTTGCGCTGGCATTTTCAGTTCACGCCTCACGACGAGCACGACTGGGGCGCCGCGCAGATTCCGATGTTGGCGGACCTCGACGTGGGGAACGTGAGACGCCGCCTGCTGCTCTGGGCCAATCGCAACGCCTTCTACTACGTGCTCGATCGCGAGACGGGGAACTATGTGCACGGGAGGCCGTTTGCGCGGCAGAACTGGGCCGTCCGGCTCGACAAGACCGGACGACCACAGGTGCGCGCCGACGCGAAGCCAAGCGAGAAAGGCACGCTGGTATATCCCGGTGTCACCGGCGGCACGAACTGGTGGTCGCCGTCGTTCAACCCTGACACGCGTCTCGTCTACGTGCCGGTGCTCGAGCGCCCGAACCTGTTCTTCAAGGACGACACCGAGTGGGTGGAGGGTGAGCTCTTCCTCGGAGGTGCCACCCAGCAGGTGGCCCACCTGCCGTGGTACAAGGCGGTGCGTGCGCTCGATGCGCTCAGTGGCGCGCTGAAGTGGGAATATCGCTTGCCACCAGACGACAAGGGCGATATGGGCGGCCTGCTCTCGACGGCAGGCGGCCTGGTCTTCGCCGGCAACAACGCGATGTTCTACGCGCTCGACGCTCTCACGGGCCGCGAGCTCTGGAGCTCGTCGCTCGGCGGCCGCATCATCGCAGCACCGGTCACCTTCGAGGTCAACGGCAGGCAGATGGTGACCATCGCTGCGGGCCACGCGCTGTTTACGTTCGCCCTGCCATGACGAACACCTCGGGCCGAATCCTGAATCCCGAATCCTGTTCTTACGGTTCGTAGAGACTCCGAAGGCGAAGCGTCCGGTAGGTAGTGATATTCGTGCGAAGACCGAAGGTGACGCCGCCTGCGGCGCCGATCTCTGTCAGGTCACTGAAGCGAGCCGCCACGGCGCCGGAGCCGAAGGCGAAGTTCCCGTTCGACAGCCGCTGCGCGCTTCCGAGACGGCCCGAGTAGACGCCCAGGTCGGCATTGACGCGGAGCGTGGCAATCCGTCGCGCTTCGTCGAGCTGGTAGACCTGTCCTCGGCTATTGCACGGCGCCTGAGCATTGGCGCACCGCGTGTTGCCGTTGTCGTAGACGGCGATAGTGGTTGGGTCGATGTACGTGGCGTCGTGCTGGTGGCTGAACCACGGCTGTGAATCCGGCGAAACCACCGTGAAATCGCCGTCCTGACCGAGCCGCCAGAGAACCGCACCCGAGCCCGCCCCATCGCGGTAGTCCACCTTGACGATCCAGTCCTGATG
>JBOGIN010000764.1:0-4119 GCA_050742275.1 Vicinamibacteraceae bacterium | reverse complement strand
GTATTCCGCCTGGTATCCGGACGTGAGCACCTTGACCTCGGCAATCGACTCCACGTTCATCTGCAGCATCTGGCCGTTGTTGCCGGTGTCCATCGTGGAGACGCCGTCCATCATGACGTTGTTCTGCCCACCGCCGCCGATCCGGCTGGCCTGCTGCCCGCTCTGCGTCTGCATGGTCCCGCCGCCCATCACACCCGGGGTGAGCTGCCCCAACGTGGCGAAGTTGCGGTTCAGGATCGGCAGGTTCTCGACCTGCGTCGTCGCGATCGTGAAGGATCGCTCACCGCTCTGCGATTGGATCAACGGCGTCTCTGCCGTCACCTGGATGGTCTCGTCCAATCCGCCGACCTCGAGGACCATGGCAGGCACCACCACACGATCTCCAGGGCTGACGTCGATGCCAGGCAGCGTGACGGTCTTGAAGCCTTCCAAGGTAACTCGGACGGTGTAGGTATCGGCCAGCACGTTGGCGAAGACGAAGTCGCCGCTCTCGTTGGTCACCGCGTCGCCCAACGTCGTGCCGCGCGTCTCGCTGACGAGCGTGGCGGTCGCGCCGGGCACGGCCGCGTCCTGCGTATCGCGCACGGTTCCCGACACCGTGGCGGTGGTGACTTGCGCCGAGGCCACCCTCGCTCCTGCGCAAAGGACGACCCCCACGACGGCACACGCCGTCAGGCTGGACCTGCGTCTCATGACCCCTCCTCCAAGAAAGGCGGGAAGCCAGCTTCCACACGCACTCCGCGTACAGGCTTACCGCACTGCAAGTCGCTCCTTCGGTTTCCGGTGCCTTAGAGTCTAACCGCAGTGCCCCAGAAAGGGGAAGGTACTTTACGGTGCTGTGCCCCTCGATCTACGCGAGACCGCTTCGTTTCAGCGCGTACTCGAGTGACTCAGTAGGAACGACATAGGTCGCTGACGCAGTGTTTCCGGCGTAAATGTCGCGCATCCCGATCTTGCTCGTGTAGAACCCATCCACCGTCATCCGGCGCGCCCACCGGAAGAACTCAATCCCTGGCGCGAGCCCTGGCGTCTCGTTGCGCTCGTACGCGATGCGATCGAGCATGGCCGTTTGCTGGGTGTGAGATGCGCCGAGGAAATCAGAGGCGGCCTCTCGTCTCATCGCATCATCGAGCCACCTCAGCCCGCTCGTATAGATCCGCTTCAGCGCGTCGTTCACGCTCGCGAGCATGTCAATCCACGCGGCGACTCCAGCATCCGACGCGCCCGGCCCCCCGTTCTCGGCGGGAATGATGAGATCTGTCAGGCGGTCCAGCGTTCGGTACTCGTGAACGGAGAGCGCCGTCGGCGTGTACGCGCCGCCGACAGCGCGAGCAGCCTGCCCCGCCAACTCATGCACCTCATGCGCCGCGACCCGGTCGATCACACCGGCGGAGATGATGGTCGACGCGAGGGTGCGGAGAATGTCGCGCCGGGTGACGTCAGACATTGCCTTTCCTCATTTCTTCGGCGAGGTACTCTGCGGTACGCCACGCGAGCGCGATGATGGTGTGCGTTGGGTTCTTGTCGGGATTGCCGACGAACGGACCACCGTCGGCCACGAAAAGGTTCTTCACCTCGTGCGCCTGACAGTACTTGTTCAGCACGCTGCTGCGCCGGTCGTCACCCATTCGGACGGTCCCAACCTCGTGGATGATCGCGCCGCCGGTCGAGATCGGCGCATCGTCGCTCGCTCGCCGCCTCCGCCGCGGGTCGATCAGACCTCCCATTGTCTCGAGAATCGCGCGGAAGGTGGTCTGCATGTGCCGAACCTGCGCGAGCTCGTGATCGCTCCAAGCCCAGTGGAAGCGCAGCACCGGAATGCCCCAGCGATCCTTCACGTCCGGATCGATCTCGCAGTAGCAGTGCTCGTTCGGGATCATCTCGCCGCGGCCGCTGAGGCTTACGGTCACGCCGTACCCATCGCGAATCGCTTCCTTGAGCGACAGCCCGTAGCCTTCGTGCTGCTCGAGCGTGCTGTCGAAGGATCCAATGCCGGGCATGCCGTACCCGCCGCTCACCTCGATATGATATCCACGTGGGAAGTCAAGCTTCTTGTGCTCGTCCCAAAGCCACCACGGCACGTAGAGGTGTCCGCCGTACCCATCGGAGTTATAGCGCGGCATGCCGGCCAGCGCAGGCACGCTCGCCGACATCGTGAACCCAACCGTGTCCATCAGGTAGCGACCTACATGGCCGGAGGAGTTGGCGACCCCGGTGGGATGCCGCGCCGACTTCGAGTTGAGGAGGAGCCGCGCCGATTCGCATGCGCTCGCCGCCAGCACCACCGTCCGGCACTGCACCTGACGTTCACGGCCGCTCGTCTTGTCGATGTAGGAGACGGCGGTCACACGGCCGTCCCGATCCGTCACCAACTCGCGGGCCATCGCGCCGGTGATCACCTGCACGCGGCCGGTCTTCATCGCGGGAAAGATCTGCACGTAGCTCGACGCGTAGTTCGACGCCGTCTTACATCCGCGCCCGCATTGACCGCAGTAGTGGCACGCCGGGCGATCATTGGTCGGCCGCGTGATGACCGCCCGCCGCCCGGGAATGGCGCGAATACCGAGCTTTGCGCAGGCACGCTGAACCAGCACGTCGTGCACGCGACGCGCTGCCGGCGGCTGGAAAATGCCATCCGGCGCGCTGCGGATGCCCTCGACGCTGCCGGTCACGCCGATGAACTTCTCCGTCTTGTCGTAGTACGGCGCAAGGTCTTCGTAGCTGATTGGCCAATCCCATCCGAGACCATCGCGCGAGCGCGGCGTGAAGTCGTAATCGGCAAAGCGAAGCGTGATACGCCCGTAGTGATTGGTCCGCCCGCCTATGCAGCGCGAGCGGAACCACCGGAACTCGCTCCCCTCCGCGACGGTGTACGGCTCCCCCTCGAGCTGTGCCCCGCCATAGGTCGCACTGAAACCGAGTGCCACACGCTCGCCGAAATAAGCCTCGGCCCGCTCACCAGCACCGCGATGCCGCACATCGTACGGCGCCATGTGCTCCTTGAAGTCGGCGGGGCTCACCATCGGCCCAGCCTCCATCAGCAGCACCGACACACCAAGGTCGGCCAGCACCTTGGTCACCGTCCCGCCACCGGCACCAGACCCGATCACGACGACATCGTGGACGGCTGCGCTTTTGATGATCTGGGACATGCTCGCCCCTGCCTTTTTGCGTCCTCTTCCCGTTCCCCGTTTGCTGTTTCCCGTTTCCCGTTTCCTGAATCCTGAATCCCTAGATAACTCCCGCCTTCCGCATCACCGCCGTCGTCGTCTCCAGCCCGAGGCGCGCGCCTTCCTCGGCGGACATGCCCTCGGGGACACGCCCCAGCGGCTCCGGGCTGACGGCATCCGTGTAGCCGATCTTCGCGAGCGCCTGAAAGAACGCCATCAGATCGATGACGCCCTCGCCGGGCATCAAGCGCTGGTTGTCGCGCACCGCCTCTGGAGGCTGTTGCTTGGCGTCGGACACGTGCACGTGGACGATGCGCGATTTGCCGGCGGCGAGGATGTCGGCGACAGAGGCGCCGGCGTGGTGCCAGTGCCAGGCATCCAACACCAGCCCGATGTTCGCCCCACTGTCCTTCGCGAGCTCGAGCGTCTCGTCCATTCGCCAGATGAACTCGTGCGGCAGTCGTGTACGCATGTACATCGGACCGAGGAACTCGAGGCCTACGCGAATCTTCGATGGTGCGAGACTTTCCGAAATGGCGGTCAAGCGGTCCTGGACGATCTTCCGCTGCTCCGCCTTCGGCGTCCGGCTGGCAGGCGAGAGCACGGCCATCATGCGCGGGCAATCGATGCTCGTGAGGAACTGCGCAACCTCGCTCAGCTCTTTCAATCCGTCGTCGAAATCTTCCTCCGGACCGGTCAATCGAAACGGGAGGTTGACGATCGCCGGCACGATCTTCAGCTCGGCAAACAGCGCACGCGTCGCGTCGAGACCCGCCTCCCGAGCATCGTCGAGGCTCACGTCGACGGCGGCATAGCCGACCCGCGCCGCCAGTCGAGCAAGCTCCGGCCATTGCACACCGGGCGCCAACGACCCGTTCAGCGAGATCGACATCCCGGTGGGCGCGGCTTGTCCGCTTCTCACCAGCGCCAAAGTCGCAGCGCCAAACCC
>JBOGIN010000763.1:0-4184 GCA_050742275.1 Vicinamibacteraceae bacterium | reverse complement strand
GTCCAGATCTCGGAGACCGACACGCCGCTCCATCGCCTCGAGACTGTTTACCGTCGTCTCAACGAACACCTGGCGACCACCGACACGCCGCAGGGGGCGCTCCGCTCGATCATCGACGGCTGGTTCTACACGCTCGAGCAGGACGTGTTGGCCGAGGGCGGCCAGTCAGCGCAGGACCACGCGGCACTCGTCGTGCGGACCAACGACCTCATGGAACAGCGCCTCCTCGGCGTCACCCGCACGGCCCCGATGTTGGCGGCAGCGCTAAGGGGCTATCGGCAGGCGTTACAGAGTGGACATAGCCATATCGCCGAGGGTCTGGTGGCCTGGATCGCCGGGCAGCCGAACGTCGCTGCCTCGGTCAAGCGAGCAGCCGCGGTCAAAGGAGACATCGATCACTTCGCAGCGCTCAGCTTTCTGCAAGGTCTCCTCGTGATCCTGCGAGACTCCGGATATTCCGGGCTCGTGCTCGTCCTGGATGAAGTTGAGACACTCCAGCGTGTGCGCAGTGATGTGCGCGAGAAAGGACTGAATGCGCTCCGCCAGCTTCTGGACGAGGTGGACGCCGGCCGGTTTCCCGGACTGTATTTGCTCGTAACCGGCACGGCGGGCTTCTTTGACGGACCGCAGGGGGTTCAGAGACTGCCGCCGCTCGCCCAGCGTCTCCATGTGGACTTCACCACGGACGCGAGGTTCGACAATCCTCGCGCTGTGCAGATTCGCCTGCCGGCGTTCACCAGAGAGCGGCTCCAAGAGGTCGGACGCAAAGTGCGTGACATCTACGCCACGCATGCCGGAAACGGTGCTCGTCTGCGCGCTATCGTGGACGATGAATATGTCGCTACCCTGGCGGACGCCGTGGCGGGGAAGCTCGGTGGCAAGGTCGGGATCGTGCCGCGCCTCTTTCTGAAGAAGCTTGTCGCGGACGTGCTCGACCGTGTCGACCTCCACGACGACTTCGACCCGCGCCGGCATTACGCCCTCACGCTGAGCGACGCGGAGATGACACCTGTCGAGCGCAGCGCCACTGGTGCCTCCAGCGTTGACGACATAGAGCTGCCCTCGTGAGCGCCTTCGACCTTCTCCATCCGGCGCTCCAGCACCATATCGTCAACAGCCTCGGGTGGTCCTCTTTGCGACCGCTCCAGGAGAAGGCAATCCCACCGCTGGTGCGAGGCGATCACACGTTGCTCGTCGCGCCGACGGCCGGTGGCAAGACCGAAGCGGCCTTCTTTCCCGTGCTCTCGCGCATGCTCGCCGAGCGATGGACGGGTCTGAGCGTCCTATACGTCTGCCCACTGCGAGCGCTACTCAATAACTTGCATCCGCGTCTCGAGCACTACGGCCGGCTCGTGGGTCGCAACGTCGGCTTATGGCACGGCGACACAGCCGGTGCGATTCGACGGGACATCCTGCTGGAGCCACCAGATTGCCTGCTTACCACGCCTGAGTCCATCGAGGTCATGCTCGTCACGCGCCGCGAGCATCACGCGCACCTGTTCGGGCAGCTTCAAGCGGTCGTCGTGGACGAAATTCACGCGTTTGCCGGCGATGACCGCGGGTGGCATCTGCTCGCGCTGCTGGAGCGGTTGTCTGTGGTTGCCGGCCATCCGCTGCAGCGGATTGGTCTGTCGGCAACTGTGGGCAACCCCGAGCAGCTCCTCGAGTGGCTTGCAGGCTCTGCGCCGGGAACCCGGACGATCGTCGTGCCGGAGCCCGGCGGAGGTGCCGAGGTCGATCTCACGATAGATGCCGTCGGCTCGTTGCAGAATGCAGCGCATGTCATCTCACGGCTTCATCACGGCGAGAAGCGGCTCGTTTTCTGTGACAGCCGCGCCAAGGTAGAGGACCTGGCATCTCAGCTTCGGCGACTCGATGTGCGCACGTTCGTGTCGCATAGCTCGCTCAGCCTCGATGAGCGCCGCATGGCAGAGGAGGCGTTCAGCCAGGGTTCCGATTGCGTGATCGTTGCGACCAGTACGTTGGAGCTGGGCATCGATGTTGGCGACCTCGATCGGGTCATTCAGATCGACGCTCCGGTTGCGGTCGCCAGCTTTCTACAGCGCCTCGGTCGCACAGGGCGCCGCGAGGGTGCGGTTCGCAACTACCTCTTTCTCACCACGACGTCCGAGTCGCTCATGCAAGCTGCGGCCCTCGTGCGTCTGTGGATGCTGGGCCACGTTGAGCGCGTGCAACCGCCTCCAGCGCCCTTTCACATCCTCGCACAGCAGATCATGGCGCTCGCGCTACAGGAAGGAGGTGTCGCCCGGACAGACTGGCGGGCCGGGGTCGGCGGCATGCCTGCGTTTCGCAGCATGGACGAGGCGCTCGTCGATAGAGTGATCCAGTACATGCTCGACACTGGCGTCATGTTCGACGATGGCGGTGTGCTGGGTATCGGACGTCGTGGGGAAGAGGAATACGGTCGCCGGCACTTCATGGAGATCTTCAGCGCGTTCGTCAGCGAGCCGCTCTTCGCTGTGCGCTTCGGTGACCGACACATTAGCAGCGTGCACATCACGACGTTCGCGCGATGGCCTGATGGTGACGTCATCCTGGTACTCGGCGGGCGGAGCTGGCGCGTCACGCACGTCGACTGGCCTCATCGGCTCGCCTACGTCGAGCTCTCGCAGGAGCAGGGCCGGTCCCGTTGGGCGGGGACCGGACAGCCCATTCGGTACGAGCTCTGTCAGGCAATGCGCGATGTGCTCCTCGGCTGTGCGCTATCGGCGCATGTCTCGAAACGCGCGGCCGAGGCCTTCAAGGAGCTCCGGAAAGACTTCACCTGGTTAGAGTCAGGAAAGACCTCGCTCGTGCAGGATCCCAAGGGCCACTTGCGTTGGTGGACATTCGGCGGGCTGCATGCAAATGCCGGCATTGCTGCGAAATTGAAGCGTATACACGGCCTGGCCGTATCGCCAAGCAATCTCGCTCTTCGCCTCGGCTCCTATGCTTCTATCGCCGCCGTGACGCAGGCCATTGATGAGGTCCGCCAATCACCCGTAGAGGAACTTGTACCTGACATCACCGACAAGGCGCTGGAAGGGCTGAAATTCGTGGCATGCGTGCCCAAGGAGCTGGCGACGCAACTGCTGCAGATACGGATGATGGATGTCGTTGCTGCCGAGCACGTTCTCGCCGAGCCGACGATCTCTGTCGCGAACACTCAGGAAAGTAGTTGACCGAGTAGAGGGTCGCTCGGGTTTTCGGGCAGATCGATGTTCATGAGCGCCACAAAGGATCGCCATGGGTCGATCGCCATAGTGAGCGATATGATGCGGTCATGGTGTTCGAGATTCGGGAAGTGCGTCCTGGTGATCTGTTCGTCTCGTTCCGCAGACGACAGGTTGATAGGCTGAAGTGCTGGGCCTGGCGGTTGACCGCCGTAGCAGTATGGTTATTGGCCGGTGCGCTCTTTTGGGAGCCTCTCACGCGGGTGGTCGAAGAGGCGCTCCCGTTCAGCCCGTCAAAGTGGTTTCTCGCCGCAATTACCGTTTGGGTGTTGACCATCACAGGTTTCCAAGCATTGCAGCTTGTGGGCTTCTTCGTTTACGTCGGGGCCTGGCCACTGATTATGTTCGTGCGGGCAGCAGCTATTGCTGTGGAGACGATTCGTCCAGATGGCGTGGTACGCGACTTCGTGGTGGAAACCGAATGGCCTGTCCGAAAGCGTGGACTCGGCTCAAGGCGACGACGTCACCTGTCTGCAGGGAAGACCAAGGGGCTCTGGCTGGCGGCTCTCGGCGGCGTGGTTCTTGGGTGGGGTGAGCGTTCAGCTCTATTGGTCCTGCTCGTTCTCGCAATATCAGTGCCATTGCTTGTGTTGAGTGCTATTCGATGTTTCGAAGCGGCGGCAAGGCCGACTCCGAATGGATTTTCAAGAGTCGCCGTCGTCTGCTTCGCGGTCGCCGTGGCGGTGCAAGAGGTCGGGCGCTTTATGGTAATAGACGCAGCCCCTCATTCCGACCGCAAGGGCTGGCTACTCAGACAGCTGATAGCATGGACGTTGAGATCGTGGTTGCTTGGTGCTGTCACTCGGTTCTTGATCCATGGTTATCTGCTAGTGTCCTGTTACTTTGGTTCGCGAAATAATTTCAGCGGTCTGGGCATTCAGTGTCCGCTGGGCGAAGCGCGCGATGCTCGCCAGGATCTCATCGGCCGTTTTGGTCCAGACGAACGGCTTC
>JBOGIN010000762.1:0-6720 GCA_050742275.1 Vicinamibacteraceae bacterium | reverse complement strand
GTGCCCGCGCCGTCGAGAACGTCCGAGAGCTGCAGGCCGCGGTGCTCGCGCAGCTTCTCGGCGAGCTCGACGACCGAGCGGGCGGGCGGCTGTCCGGAGAAGAGGTGATAGGCGATCGCGCCGAGCGAGAAGACATCGAGGTGCTCGCCCGTCTCGCCCGGCGCAGCGAGCGCCTCGGGCGCGAGATAGAGCGTGGCCTCCTCCTCGACGAGCTGTTCCAGGTGTGACGTGGCGGTGACCGCCTTGCCCGCGGTGGTGCCAGACTTGCGAGCGCCCACCTGCCAGTTGAAGATCTGCAGCCGCCTGCGCGGCGATTCTGGTTCGAGCACCAGAACGCTCAGCGGGCTCAGCGCTCGGTGCACCAGGCGCTTCTCGTGCGCGTACTTCACTGCCTCGACGAGCTCTCTCAAAAGCGCCACGCGGTCATCGATCCCGAGGCGCGAGCCGTGCTGGTGGAGGAAGTGGTCCAGACGCAGGGCGTCGCGCTGATGCTCAAAGACCAGGGCAGGACCGCGCTCATTGTCCTTGTAGTCGACAACACGCAGGATACCGGGATGAGCAATGCCCTCGAGAATCTGAAACTCGCGCTGCGCCGCCCGGACGATGGTTCGCCGCAGATCAGCGGCGGCCCCGCGAGGTATCTGGTAGACGCGGACACGGCGGGTGACAGAGCCGAACGCGACGTGTGACGCCTCATAGTCTTGGAACATCGGTCCGTCGAGCAGCAGATCCCCGAGCTGATAGTCCCCGACCGTCCTTGCCTTCTGGGACCGTCTGATGCCAGCTTGGTCGACCGCGCGGACAATGGCACGGACAGAGGCGGCATCCACGCGGACAAAACTGGAGCCGATCGACGGAAGCCTGGTCAGCGTTGCCACGATTCCCGGCGGTGCTTCGGTTCTTGGTCGCAGCGTGCCGGCCTGTCCGCCCCCACGCCCCGGACCGATGCTGTCCCGAAGGCGCTCTCCAGAGTGCTCGCCGTCGCGCACGCAAAGGCCCGTCGCCGCCGTCCCCTGAAGCTTTACCTTCAGGCCCGGAGCCGAGCAAAAAACCACGGGTTCGAGAAATGGCAGCCGGTGCTTCGCCACGGCATGCTGTCGCCGGAGTAAGGAGATCAGCCGCTTTGCTTTGCGGTTCGCGAGTATCAGCGGGTTGTCGGTGAGGACCTCACGTCCGAGGTCTGACCACCGCCATGTGTGCGCGTCCCCGTCCAACACCCCCGGCCGACTCTTGATCTCGACGAGGAAGAATCCGCCTGGCGCCAGGACGAGCAGGTCGACTTCGTTGATGCTGCCGTCATCCGCGATGAACTCAAAGTTCGTCCAGGCGTGATACGGCTCCTGGTCGGGCAGCCGCTGGCGGACGAAGTCCAGCGCATCCTGCTCCCAGGGATAGGACGACTCCGTGATGACGTGCCAGCGGGTCGGGGGCAAGGCCATGCTTGGGAAAGGTATACGATAGCCTAAGCTCTGCTGTGTCGCTAGTCCGTCGCACACCAGGGCGCTGCCTATCACCTTACACACAGGCCATCTGCCTGTTCAGGCCATCTCCTTCTCTACTTCAGCGTCGGCGGTGAGATCTACCGGGTCGAGAAGGAGTTGGCGTTTCGGCCAGGCCGCGCGCGCCAGCGGGTCCTCCGCAATCGCCTTCTCGATCGCGAGAGACTCCCGGTACTCCTTGGCAGCAGCCGTCATGGTCCAGGACGCCGCCAGACCCAACGCGGTGATCTCGTCACGGATGTCCCTGACCGTGACCCGGAAGAACTCCTTGCGGTGATTCACCTTGTTCAGTTGGCGGAAGAGAAAGTGGCGGTGCAGCTGCGTCTCGACCGCGGGAGCGTTCTCCGCGAAAATCAGGGCGTGGACGTCGAATTCGAATGGCACGCTGGAGTCGCCCAGCTCCCGAACCCGGTCGAGGGGCTCAAGGCGTCGGGTCAGTCCGATCTTGTAGACATCCTCTCCGAACGAGCCCACGTTCGAAATGATGTAGACATGGCCGCGCCGGGTCTGTTGCGCCATCGACAGCGCGCGTTGGCTACGCTCTTCTGCCTGTGTCAGACGCTCGCGCAGCTCTTGGAGTTGTAGCTCGTACGTCGACTTTTGTTCTTCGGTGGCGCGGGCTAGCTGTGCCTCGGCCTTCTCCATCGCCTTCCGAACAAGCTCCTCCTCCCGCGCTGTCTCCCGCATCGCCCGTTCGTACTCCCGGCGGGCCTTCTCCTCCTCGCGGATCTGCTCCTTGATCCGGCGCTGTTCCTCGCGCTCCTGCTGCTTGAGCTCGTTGACGACCGTGGCCCAGCGAAGCTCCTCTTCACGCAACGCGAGGTATGACTCGTTGATGCGGGCGTTGCGGAACGCCTTGCCGTTGTGGTTCACGAGGCTGAATGCGTCGCGAAGCCCCTGTTGCAGCTTGCCGAAGTTGTCTTGACGCACTCGCGCGAGGATGGAATCGACCTTGCCGTTGAAGGCATCGACAACGAATCTGACCGCGGTTCCGCGCCGGTTTTCTTCGACGTAGTCACACGTGGCGGCCTTTCCGTCGCGCACAGCGTCCCGAATGTGCTCGCGCACAATCTTGAGCTTCTGGCCCGCATCGGTGTGGGCGAATCCTTCGGCGAGGTCGTCCAGGAGGGTATGGGTGGGAATGACGTATTGATCGCCATAGCCCTCGATCACATTCCTGAGCGCTTGAACGGTTCGCTCGAGCGCCTTCGACTCATTCACGGCCCTGAGGGCATCTCCAGCGATCTCTTCCGCCTTGCGACTGGCCGTCTCGACGAGTCTGGCAGCGCGGGCTTCGGCGTCGGCGAGGCGTGCTTCCGCATCGGTCGAGAGCTTGGCCGCCTTCGCCTTGGCGTCTTGCCGGATCGCTTCCGCAGCCTCCTCTGCATCTCGTCGGATGGTGGCGGCCTCTGCGTCGGCGGCTCGCTGTACGTCCAGTGCGTGATTCTTCAGGATGTCGGCCTCGACCTGGGCGCGCCGAAGCATGTCAGCGGCGGCATCCTCCGCATTCGCGACGTTCTCCCACTTCGAGAGTCGGGAGAGGTGGGCTTCAAGCTTGGCGAGCTCCGCGCGAAGAATGTCGACGTCGCGAGCAGCAGCTGACTTGAAGGTCTCAAAGCTGTTATCCAGCTCGCTCGCGCGCCGGGCGGCCACTCGCCAGCGAACCGCAAGAACGAGCGCGACGACGATCACAGCTGCCAGCAGAAGCTCGGTCATGGCGTGGGCCTCGAGTCTGGACGGGAGCGCGTCATGGTCCGCTACTCCCAGGGATTCCGTCCGCTTGCGACCTCGAGCCAGTCCCCAGGCTCCGCGGGAGACCAGCCCATCCGATTTGTGGGAGGAGTACCAAAAGTATAACCTGTCGAGAGAGCAGGATAAACAACTGAATCCGTCAGTTTCAGGCCCTGGTTCCGCCAGTCGAGCACTGATGTACCTCACATGCGTCTAGATGCTGGAACCCTGGTTCTCTCGGCGACGGATCTGTCGAACTTCCTGAACTGCAAGCACCGCACGGCGCTGGAGCTGGGTGAAGCGCACGGCAAGCGGAAGCGGCCCGTCTGGACGGATCCCCTGCTCGAGGCCCTGTTTGCTCGCGGTCTCGAGCACGAACGAAACTACGTGTCGAGTCTGATCGCCGCCGGAAAGAACGTGCTCGACCTGAGCGAGATCAGGGTGCGCGACGAGGCTGTCGCCGCCACGCGCGAGGGCATGCGGAACGGGATTGACGTCATCGTCCAGGCAGCGGTCGGCGGCGGACGATGGTACGGCCGGCCGGACATCTTGTTGCGCGTTGAGTCGCCGAGTGCGCTCGGGCCATGGAGCTACGAGGTCGCCGACACCAAGCTGGCCGTAGAGACCCGTGCCGGCACGATTCTTCAGTTGGGCTTGTACTGCGACCTGCTGGCCGAGGTCCAATCCCTGACGCCCGAGCGCTTCTATGTCGTCACGCCAGATACTGTCGCACCGCTGAAGACATACCGCGTCAACGACTACGCCGCGTACTTCCGATTGGTGCGAGACCGCCTGGAAGCCTTTGTCGAAGGTGACGATGAAGAGCTTGCCGGCGCCAATTATCCAGAGCCGGTAGACCATTGCGACGTGTGTCCATGGTCCTCCGTGACGAGGCAAAGAAGACGAGAGGATGATCACCTGTCACTCGTGGCAGGCATCACACGGACGCAGCGGAACGAGCTTCGCACACACGACGTCAACACCGTGGAGCAGCTCGCAGGGATCCCGATCCCGCTGACCTTCAAACCCCGCCGGGGATCGCGGGACTCCTACGTTCGTGTTCGGGAACAAGCACGCTTGCAGGTGGAGGCGAGGTCGACCAATGAGCCGGTGTTCGAGCTGCTTCGTCCGATCGAAGCTGGCAAGGGGCTGTGCCGGCTGCCTGAGCCCTCCCCCGGCGATCTGTTCCTGGACCTGGAAGGCGATCCCTTCGCAGGCGAGGGTGGCCGCGAGTACCTGTTTGGCCTCGTGTCGCTGGACGAGCACGGGCAACCCATATATGCGAGTCGCTGGGCGCTGACAGTGGCAGACGAGGCGGAGGCGTTCAGCGAGGTCGTCTCGACCATCATGGAGGCGTGGGCCGCTCATCCGGGAATGCACGTGTACCACTACGCGCCGTATGAGCCCGCCGCCCTCAAGCGGCTGATGGGGCGGTTCGCTCGGCGCGAAACAGAAATCGACAGCCTGCTTCGCGGCGAACGCTTCGTCGATCTCTATGCAGTGGTTCGACAGGGTGTGCGCGCGGGAGTCGAACGCTATTCCATAAAGGCGCTCGAGCCGCTCTATGGCTTCACGCGCGGTGTACCGCTGCTGGAAGCAAACAGAAGCCTTCACGTGATGGAACAGGCGCTCGAGCTCGGTCTGCCGAACCTCATTACCGAGGAGGTTCGAAACGTTATCGAGGGCTACAACAGGGAGGACTGCCTTTCCGCTTTTCGTCTTCGCGCGTGGCTCGAGGGTCTGCGCGCTCGTCTCGAGGCAGACGGCCAGGAGGTTCCTCGCCCCGAGCTCAAGGACCACGAGGCCCCAGAGGATGTCTCGGAACGAGAGCGACGGGTCGAAGCGCTCAGGAGCCAGCTCCTCGAGGGTGTGCCGCTCGAGGCACGGGATCGAGACGCGGACCAGCGAGCCAAGTGGCTCCTGGCATATCTACTGGATTGGCACCGCCGCGAGAGCAGGGTGGCATGGTGGGAATACTACAGACTCCTCGAGCTGCCCGAAGAGGACCTGTTCGATGAACCGCAGGCCATTGCAGGCCTCGACTTCGTCGAGCGCGTCGAGTGGATCCTCAATAAGAGAGGCAAACGAACCGGTTCAGTGGTGGACCGGTACCGGTATCCGATCCAAGAGATGGAGATCAGGCGCGGCCAGGAGCTAAAGCTGCGCACCGAGAAAACACTCGGCAAGGTGGTTTGCGTCAACCGAACCGACCGCACCATCGACATCCGCAAGGGTCGGACGATGGCGGAGGCGCACCCAGCCTCGGTGTTCGAACACAAGCACGTGGATACCAACGTCATGGAGGATGCCATCTTCGCGATAGGCGAAGGCGTGGTGCGTGGGGACGCTGACAAGCTTGCGGTCCGCCTGCTGCGCGCGGAACCTCCATCGACGATCTCTGGCACGTTCCAGATCTGTCCAGGTGAGACAGCGGTCGACCATGCGGTCCGCGTGGCCAGCGATCTGGATGAAACGGTCTTGGCGATCCAAGGCCCACCCGGAGCTGGCAAGACATTCACCGGCGCTCGAATGATTCGCACGCTGGTGGGCCAGGGCAAACGCGTCGGCGTCATCGCGACCGGGCACCGCGTCATCCGCAAGCTGCTCGATGAATCGGCAAAGGCGGCTGCGCAGCTTGGGAAGGAGTTGACGGTTGGACACAAGCTGGACGAGCCGATCGAGGGCAGCGCCGTATGGGAGACCGACAGCAACGCTGCAGCGCTCGAAGCGTTGCAATGCGGCAAGATCAACGTCCTTGGTGGAACAGCGTGGCTCTGGGCTCGACCGGAGCTCGCCAGGTCTGTCGACGTCCTGTTCGTAGACGAGGCGGGCCAGATGTCCCTCGCCAACGCGTTGGCCGTGACGAGGGCCGCCCGGAACCTCGTGCTCCTCGGCGATCCCCAACAGCTCGAACAGCCGAAGAAGGGGACGCATCCTGAGGGCGTCGGTACTTCGGCGCTTCAGCACATGCTCGGCACGCACGCCACGATTCCGCCGGACCTCGGCATCTTCCTTCCCGTGACGTGGCGTCTCTCACCAGCGATTTCAGCATTCACGTCGGAGCTGTTCTACGAAGGCCGTCTTCGTTCAAAGCCAGGGCTCGAGCGACAGCGGCTCCTGGGCAACCGATACACCAACGGCGCGTTGTGGGTCGTCCACGTTGATCACGACGGCAATCGAAATGCGTCCGACGAGGAAGTAAGCGCGATCGAGCGGCTGGTGACGACCCTCCTCGAACCTGGATCGCAGTGGGTAGACGAGGCTGGATGCGAAGCTCAGATGTCCGGCCGGGATATCCTCGTCGTCGGACCGTTCAACGCCCAGGTCGTGCGCCTGGCGGAACGGCTGGAGCCCCGAGGCGTTGCTGTTGGAACCGTCGACAAGTTCCAAGGCCAAGAAGCGCCCATCGTCATTTACTCGATGGCAACCTCGTCTCCCGAGGAAGCGCCGCGCGGGCTCGAGTTCCTCTACAGCCTCAACAGGCTGAACG
>JBOGIN010000761.1:0-4943 GCA_050742275.1 Vicinamibacteraceae bacterium | reverse complement strand
CCCCTACAGTCAACCAGGTGAATTCCGGGGCGCTTCGCGCGGGCTCATGATTAGTGTGTACTTATATAAGAGTCGGATGTATTATCTGTCGCGAGCGCCTCGCTCCGTTCGCCGTCTTCACCCGCGCTGAGATGTCGTTTACCGGGGTATGGCCGCCAGCGACCGAAACGGGGAACCGCGGGCGCGTTGACAGCGTAACCTCTGTCGGAAACGTTGGCGGATGTCATAACGGTGTCGATCTCGCAGGTTCCCGTTCGACGTATTGGTAGCGCGACGCGCGAGCCGCGGGCAAAACGATCTGAGGTAATCTGGAACTCTTGACGCACCAAACGCTTGGTGCGTCACGTGAGCGTCGTGGGGCGCGGCCGAAGGCTGCGGCCCGCAAGAACAGCCTACAGTTGTCCGTCCCATGACAGACTTGAAAACGGATCTCGCATCGCTTCGCCTGGACCGGAGCGCCAAGAGCGGCGGCTCGGCATGGCGTGCCTGGGGGGCGGCGCTCGTGCTGGCGCTCGTCCTCGCGGGGGTTGGGTGGTGGTGGGTCACGCGCACGCAGGCGGCCACGGTACGCACGGCGGACGTCGTCGCACGGAGCAGCGGCGACGCCAGTGGCGGCCACACGGTGCTCAACGCGTCCGGTTATGTCACGGCGCGGCGTCGCGCAACGGTTTCGGCCAAGATCACCGGCAAGCTGGTGGACGTGCTGGTAGATGAAGGGATGCAAGTACGCGCCGGGCAGGTGCTCGCGCGCCTCGACGACTCGATGCATCGTGCCGCGCTGGGTCTCGCGGAGGCGCAGCTCGCCGCCGCGGAGAAGCTGCTCGCCGAGAGCGAAGTACGCCTCCACGAGGCGGAGCTTCAGTTCGGCCGGCAGGAGCGGCTCACGAAAGAGGGTGTGGTGCCGCAGGCGGACCTCGATACGGCTCGAGCCGAAGTGGACGCCCTTCGCGCGCGCATCGCGGCGGGCCAGCAAGACGTGACCGTCGCGCAACGGCAGGTGGCCCTGCGCCGCACCGAGCTCGCCGACACCGTCATCACGGCGCCGTACAGCGGCGTGGCCATCACGAAAGATGCGCAACCGGGTGAGATGATCTCGCCAGGCGCGCAGGGCGGCGGCTTCACGCGGACAGGAATCTGCACCATCGTCGACATGTCGTCGCTCGAGATCGAGGTGGACGTCAATGAGGCGTACATTCAGCGCGTCTCGCCCAATCAACGCGTGACCGCTGTGCTCGACGCCTACCCCGATTGGGAGATCCCGGGACGTGTGATCACGACCGTACCGGCGGCCGACCGGCAGAAGGCCACCGTGCTGGTCCGGATTCGGTTCGAGCAGCTCGATCCGCGGATTCTGCCGGACATGGGCGTGAAGGTCGCGTTCCTGCAGGATCCCCCCCAAGATGGCACTGAGTCTCGCACGACCGAGGCACGGCCGCGCGTCCTGGTGCCGAAGGGGGCCGTCCGGTCCGTCGATGGCAGCAGCATCGTGTTCGTCGTGCGCGATGGTCGTGCCGAGCGTCGCGCGGTGCGTGTCGGCGCGGCGGAGGGCGATCACGTCGAGGTGCTGTCCGGTCTCAGCGGCGGCGAGCGCGTCGTGGTGGAGGGGCCGGCCGATCTGGCGGACGGCACGACGGTTGAGGAGGTTTCTCGGTCATGAGCACGGACACCGTTCTCGTCAAGGTTCAGGACGTTCACAAGGTCTACCATCGTGGGAGCGAGCGGATCGATGTCTTGCAGGGGGTCAACCTCGACGTCGACCGCGGAGACTTCCTCGCGCTCATGGGGCCGTCCGGCTCCGGCAAGACCACGCTGCTCAACCTCCTGGGTGGGCTCGACCGACCGACGGAGGGGAGCATCGAGGTGGCGGATGAGCGGATCGATCAGATGTCTGGCGGGCGGCTGGCGCGCTGGCGTTCGGAGAACGTCGGCTTCGTCTTTCAGCTCTACAACCTTCTGCCGGTCCTCACGGCGGAACGGAACGTCGAGCTGCCGCTGCTGCTCACGAGCCTGTCTCGCGCGGAGCGGCGGCGGCGCGCGCAGGTTGCGCTGTCGGTCGTGGGGCTCGGGGAGCGCGCCAAGCATTATCCACGGCAGCTTTCTGGCGGCCAGGAACAGCGCGTCGGCATCGCGCGGGCAATCGTGCACGATCCAACGCTCCTGCTGTGCGACGAGCCGACCGGTGACCTCGATCGCAAGTCGGGCGACGAGATTCTGGAGCTGTTGCGCGTGCTCAACCAAGAGCACGGCAAGACGATCTTGATGGTGACGCACGACCCCCACGCCGCCGCCTGCGCGCGCCGCGTGGTGCATCTCGACAAGGGCCGGCTGAACACGGAGGTGGCCGCATGAAGTTCTTGCCACTCGTCTGGCGCAACCTCATGCGCCGTAAGGTCCGCACGATCTTCACGGCGCTCTCCATTCTGGTCGCCTTCGTGCTCTTCGGCGCGTTGATGGCCATCCGCGGCGGCTTCTCGCTCGGCATCGAGCTGGCGGGCGCCGATCGCCTCGTGATGATCCACAAGGTCTCGTTCATCCAGCCGCTGCCCATCGCGTACCTGCCGCGCATCACGGCCACCCCTGGCGTCACCGCTGTGACCCATGCCTCCTGGTTTGGCGGCATTTACCAGGATGAACGGAACTTCTTCGCGAATATGGCGGTCGAGCCGGAATCGTTTCTCGCGATGTATCCCGAGTACGTGCTTCCGGAAGATCAGAAGAAGAAGTGGCTCGCCGACCGCACCGGCGCCATCGTTGGCCGGGGCTTGATCGAGCGCTTCGGGTGGAAGATCGGCGATCGCATTCCGCTGCAGGCGCCCATCTGGCGAAAACCAGACGGCTCGGCGTGGGAGTTCACCATTGACGGGATCTACGAGTCGGGGAAACAGGGCACGGACGTCACGCAGATGTTCTTTCACTACGACTACCTGAACGAAACACGTGCAGAGGAGACGCGTGACATCGTCGGCTGGTATACCATCCGCGTGGCGGATCCTGGCCGCGCCGCGAATCTCGCCAACAGGCTCGACGCGCAGTTCGCCAACTCCGCCGCGGAGACGAAGACCTCGACCGAGAAAGCGTTCGTCCAGGCGTTCGCGAACCAGATCGGCGACATCGGCACCATCATGATTGCCATCCTCGTGACCGTGCTGTTCACGATCCTGCTGGTGTCCGGGAACACCATGGCGCAATCGATCCGAGAGCGGACCAACGAGCTCGCGGTGTTGAAGACGCTGGGCTTCACCGACAGACATGTGCTGGGGCTGGTGCTGTTCGAGTCGGTGCTGCTTGCCGTGGTTGCCGGCGTCGTCGGTCTCGGTCTCGCGTGGCTCATCATCCTCCAAGGCGATCCGACCGGCGGACTCCTGCCCGCGTTCTACCTGCCAGCCCGCGACATCGTCATCGGCATCGTTCTCATCGTCGCGTTGGGAATCGTGGCCGGCGCGCTGCCGGCCTGGCGGGCCGGACAGTTGAAGATCGTCGATGCATTAAGACAGCAGGGATAACCACGAGAACACGAAGGACTTCACCATGAAGGACACGAAGAGCACGAAGACGGGAAGAGCGCGAAGAAACCCAATTGATTTCTTCTTCGTGTCCTTCTTTCTTCGTGCGCTTCGTGCTCTTTGTGGTGAAAGACCTTCGTGTCCTTCGTGGTTCCAATCGCTGATGGAGCACACATCATGCTGAACTGGCTATCACAACTAGCGGCGGTCACCGCTGTCAATATACGCAGCATCCCCCAGCGCTTTGGATCGTCCGCGGTGGCGGTGATTGGCATTGCCGGTGTGGTCATCGTGTTCGTTGCCGTGCTGTCGATCGGCCGGGGCTTCCGGGCGGCAATGACGACGGCGGGGGATCCGCAGACGGCAATCGTCATGCGAGCCGGGAGCGACTCGGAGATGTCGAGCATCATCGAGCGCGACAGCGTGACGATCATCAAGGACGCGGCCGGTATTCTGCGCGGTCCGAACGGGGCCACTGCGTCTGCGGAGCTGTTCGTGATCGTGAACCATCCCAAGGCATCCACCGGCACGGATGCGAACGTGCCGCTGCGCGGTGTGCAGCCGGCGGCGTTCGCGGTTCGTGACGAGATACGGATCGTGGAGGGACGGCAGTTTCAGTCGGGCCGCAACGAGATCATCGTGGGCAGGGCCGCGGCGCGGCAGTTCGGCGGGCTCGGGGTGGGCCGGACGGTGCGCTGGGGCCAGAACACCTGGACGGTGACAGGCATCTTCGAGGCGGGTGGCGGCATCTCGGAGTCGGAGATCTGGTGCGACGCCGGCGTGCTTCAACCGGCGTATCGGCGCGGCAACACGTTCCAAACGGTGTTTGCCAGGCTGGAATCTCCGGAAGCCTTCCGGACCTTCAAGGATGCGCTCACGACGGACCCGCGGCTGGACGTCGACGTGGAACGTGAGTCCGACTACTACGCCGAACAGTCGACGGTCCTCACGCAGCTCATTACGACCCTCGGCTTTGCCATTGCTGGTCTCATGGGCGTGGGCGCCATCTTCGGCGCGGTGAACACGATGTACACGGCGGTTGCCACGCGCACGCGGGAGATCGCCACGCTCCGCGCGCTTGGCTTCGGCGGCGGTCCGGTGGTCTTCTCGGTCCTCGCGGAGTCGGCCGTGTTGGCGCTCATCGGCGGTGTGCTTGGCGGCCTGGCGGCGTGGGTCATCTTCGATGGCGTGCAGACGTCGACCATCAACTTTCAGTCGTTCAGCCAGGTGGCATTTGCCTTCCGCGTGACGCCGGAGCTGCTCTTCCAGGGGCTGTTCTACGCCCTGCTCATGGGCCTGCTTGGGGGGCTCCTTCCCGCGATTCGCGCCGCGCGCCTGCCGGTCGTCGTGGCGCTGCGAGAGCTGTAGAAGGAACCCCGTCGTCCTGCGTGGAACGCAGGGCCTAAAGAATTCCGTAGTGCGCGGCCTTGAGGCCGCGCA
>JBOGIN010000760.1:0-4037 GCA_050742275.1 Vicinamibacteraceae bacterium | reverse complement strand
GGTTATCTCGGGTTGTATCTGGTCGAGTGGCTGCGTCCGGTCCATTTGCCGCGGCAGTCAGACATATGGATGGACGGCCCGTTGTTGTCTATGCCGTGGCGCTCTCAGCCGCCACGAGCCTCGTCGTTGGCCTCCTGCCTGCACTGAAGACGACGGCCAGCCAACGGCCGCAGGCGCTGGGAGCAACACGATCGCAGACGCCGGCACCAGCCACACGCCGGCTCCAGCATGGGCTCATGGTGGCGGAGGTGGCGCTATCGATTGTGCCGTTGGTGGGCGCCGGCTTGATGATTCGCACGTTCTTGAATCTCGTGTACGCGCCAATTGGCTTCGACGCCTCCAATCTGCTCACGGCCAAGGTCCCGTTTAGCTTCCGCGAGTTGTCGGACGCCTCGCATCGCTGGGCCTTCTACCGTGAAGCCATGGAGCGCGTGCGCGAGTTGCCTGACGTGGAAGCGGTGAGCGCTGCATACCCACTACCGTTCGCGCCGCTCACGAGGCGCTACGGACGAGACGGAGATGAGGGAACACCGGTGTCGCTTGGGACAACGCAGACGATCATGCCCGGCTATCTGCGAATCGCACAGATCACACTGCTTGCGGGACGGGACTTTACAGTGCAAGACCTGGACGTCGCGCGGCCGGTCGTCATCATCGATCGACGAATCGCGCGACAGCTTTGGCCCGAAGGCGCGCTCGGCAAGCGTCTGGTCATGCAGCAAGGCCGGGACCGTGAGGTGCTCGAGGTGATTGGCGTGACGAATGCCGTTCGCATGTCGGGAATTGACGACGAATCCACGCCACATTTCTTCGTCCCCTATCATGTCTACGACGTCGAAATGTCGCTCGTCATCAAGACACGGCAGAGCGCGGAAGCAATTGGCCCGGTTATCAAACGCACGATCGAGCCTCTCCGCACCGGTCGCGCCGTGTTCGATATCCGGCCGATGAGCGAGTACGTCGCCGACTCCATGAGCGACACGCGGTTCACGATGCTCGCGCTCATGGGATTTGCATCTGCCGCACTGCTCCTCACCGGTGTCGGTCTCTACGGCACGTTGGCGTATCTCATCTCGCAACGGACGCGGGAGCTCGGCGTGCGGATGGCGCTCGGCGCATCGGTCGGACGGATCCTGGTCATGGTCCTCCGCGAGGGCGCGGTGCTGACGGTGCTTGGCGCGTCCATCGGCCTGTTCGGCGCGCTTGCCGTCACCGCCATGCTTCGGAGCCTTCTCTACAACGTCGAGCCCTTCGACGGGGTCACGCTTCTGGGATCCGCCGCCGCGGTCGCGCTCGTCGCCGTGCTCGCCGCAGCGCATCCGGCATGGCGCGCGACCCGCATCGATCCCAACCTAGCGCTCAGAAGCGAATGACACCGACCTGAACATCTCTCGTCACGATCAGAACGAGAAGCGCGCGCCGAAGCGCAGCTTGCGCTCCACGTCGCCGTCGGTGCTGAAGATCTGCATGAACGTCGGGCTACTGACGCTCGCGTTCGGGTTCCCGAATCTCGGATGGTTGAGCACATTGAACGCCTCGAGACGAAGCTCGAGGCGGCGCGTACCGCCGAGCGGGAACCCGCGGAACACCGAGAAATCCAGCCCCCAGGCGGCCGGACCACGGTAGGCCATACGGCCCGTATCACCGAAACGCACGCCCTGAGGCTGCGTCCAGGCACCCAGATCGAACCAGGGACCGGCGTTTCCGATGCTTCCAATCTCTTCCGGCTCGGCGATCTGATCCGCCGTTTGCAGGTTGCCAGGCATGTTGATGGAAATCTCGTTGTTCGCGGTCACGGTGAACGGCGTGCCGGAGTAGGCGAAGAAGGTCCCATTCACTTGCCAGTCGCGGACGATTGCGCTCGCCAGACCCGTGCGGCCACGCGCGAACGGCAGCTCATAGAGGAACCCCAACTGAAACACGTGCGTGCGGTCGAAGGGCTGGCGGGCCCAGTTGCGATGGAGCTGGCTCGGTGCGTTCCACTCCACGCCGGCCCAGCCCTCTTCGCCGTTCGTCGTCTCGCCCATGGCCTTGCTCCACGCATACGCGCCCTTCAGCAGCAAGCCATTCTTGAACGGCCGGTTCACGGCAATCTGCAGCGCGTGGTACTCGGTCTCGATCCGCGGTCCCCAGCTCCACAAGGCGATGCTGCGGCCGAACTCCTCGAAGTACGGACGGCTCTCCACGCCGCCGCCCGGCATGTTGGACGCGTTGATGTCGAGGTCCGCGAAGCCATCACGGCCGCGCGTGCCCACGTACGCCAGGTTGACCGAGACGTCGAATGGCAAGCGTCGCTCGACGGCGACGTTCCACGACTGGATGGAGCCTCGACTGACGTCGCGCTCCGGGGTCCGCATCAACACGGTCGACGGCAGCGGCACACGGCCCGCGCTCAGATCCGGCAGCTCGATCAGCGGAATGCCCTGATCGAGCGTGCCGAACCACCCGAACGGCTCGGCGCTGACGAAGCTGGCCGGCAGGTTCAACGGATAGAAGCCGCGCAGCGGCCGCGAGAACGGGAGGGGATTGTAGGTGACCCCGTAGCCGGCGCGGAACACCGTGTCGTCGTCCGGACGGTAGACGAAGCCGAGCCGCATAGCTGTTGTAGAGATTTGGTGACTGCGCACCGGGGAGCGCGGTGGCACCACCCGCAAAGGTGAGCTCACCGCGCGGATTGCCCTCGGGTGAGACGAATTGCGTGAGCCACAAATAGTTGGCGAGACCGCCCGCACGGATCTCGTGCGCGCCGATGATCTTCGTCACATTCGCCGCCATTGAGTGCGTCCGCTCGTCGCGGAGAACGGGCATCCATCCAGCGTCGTTGCCGAGCACGTTGTATCCGGTCTGAAAGGCTGGCAGGCCGGCGTAGCGGGGGTTCGTGTCCCGTTGATCGTTGGTTCCGGGGATGCCAAAGCGCTCGCGACCAGCGTTGCCCATCTCGGCATCGGGCCCGACGACGGTCTGGTCTTGCCGCGAGAAGCCGAACGTGGCGTCGAGCACGACCGTCGGGCTGAGCGTCCAGGTGGTGCCGACGGTCGCCTGATACACCTTGGTATCGCCGGCGCCGCCGTTCTCCGGCGTTCCGAGAAAGAACTGGTCGCTTACCAAGGCATCCATGTGGCTGAACTTGCCCCACAACTGATGCGTCGACGTGCGGTTCCAGTTGATCTTGCCGTCGTAGTTGCTCCGGTCGACCGACTCCTGCTCTTGCCGAAAGAAGTTGCGGATGTCTCCATCCAGATTCGGCTCCGGGTAGAGCTCCTGCACGCGCTGCGAGATCGCATGCATGCGGTCTGACGGAATCCTGTTCCCTGGAAATGGCTGCCGCCCGGTGCCGTCGGGATGGCCGGTCCGCGGATCGTACACAATCTGCAAGCTGCCATCGGTGTTCCGTGCGTTCCTGAAATCGCCGCCCCGGATCGCGTTGGTGGGCACCGTGTAGAGCGCATCGACACGCCGGCGGATGAAGCTCCCTTCGTACGACCCAAAGAAGAACAGGCGATTGCGTGCGATCGGCCCGCCCAGCGTACCGCCGGCAATGTGCCACGAGGAAGGCAGCTTCCCCTGCTCCTCCTCCGGCAGCTCGCGCTGCGGGTCGAAGTACGCCCGCGCGTTCAGCTCGTCGCCGTTGTACAGCTCGAAGGCCGAGCCTCGGAACTCATTCGTGCCCGACTTCGTGATGACCGTCACCGCTGCTCCGCCAGCCTGGCCCTGCTCGGCGTCGAAGTTGTTGGTCGCAACATTTACCGTGTCGATGGTCTCGGCAGGCGACACGTACATCACGTGGTGAGGCAAGCCGATATTGAGGTTCGTCGCGCCGTCGGTGCGCGTGGCGTTGGCGTTGGGGTTCTGTCCGTTGACAAACGTTCGCAGCGACCGCGCCGGCGTGTCCGTCTCGGCATTCTGGAAGACGGCAGGCGTAGCGCCCGGCACGAGGTTGATCAAGCTCTGATAGTTCCGATACTGCGGAAGCGGCAGGCTGGTGATCTCCTTCGACTTCAGCTCGGTGTGCACGTCCGCCTTGTCCGTCTGCAGCA
>JBOGIN010000759.1:0-4507 GCA_050742275.1 Vicinamibacteraceae bacterium | reverse complement strand
GGCCAGCGGCTGGAGCGTGTCAGGCGATTACTTTCGCGGGCTCGGCGTGCTCCCGGCAGCGGGCCGGCTGATCGCTCCGCGTGACGACCGGGCCGGAGCTCCGCCTGTGGCCGTCGTCAGCTACGGGCTCAGTCACACGCGTTTCGGGGGACCCACCAGTGCGGTTGGCCACTCGATTCTCATCAACAACCGGCCGTTCACCGTCGTGGGGGTGACGCCGCCCGAGTTCTTCGGTGTCGATCCTGCGGCGGCGCCGGACGTCTATCTTCCGCTGCACGCCAACGAGCTGCTGGGAGCAGGCGATCAGTTTGGTTTTCAATCCGAGGCGTATCTCGCTCAGAACTACTATTGGATCCAGCTCATGGGGCGGCTGTACCCGGGCGTCAGCCGGGCGCAAGCGCAGTCCATGCTGGCGCCGTCATTTCGGCAATGGGTAGCAGGCACTGCCACCAACGACGGGGCGCGCGCGAATCTTCCCGCGCTGGTCGTCGATGACGGCGCGGGCGGCCTGGACCGGCTGCGCCGGCAGTACTCGCAGCCATTGCTCGTGCTGATCGTGCTGGTGGGACTGATCCTGGCGCTCGCGTGCGCGAACATCGCGAATCTGCTATTGGCGCGTGCCGCTGCACGCAAGCGCGAGATCGCGCTGCGACTGAGTCTCGGCGCGGGCCGGCTCCGCATCGTAAGGCAGCTGCTCACCGAAAGCGCTCTCCTGGGAGTGCTCGGCGGGGCCGTGGGTGTCTTGCTCGCGACCTGGGGCGTTGCTTTCCTCACTGGTCTCCTGGCCAACGGCGAGGCGAGCTTCACGCTGCGCGCGGACTTGAACTGGCGCGTGCTGAGCGCAGCTGCCGGGCTCTCGCTTCTCGCAAGCATGCTCTTCGGCCTCGCGCCGGCGCTCGAGGCGACACGCGTGGACGTCATGCCCGCCTTGAAGGCCGCGACGCACACCGGCCAGCCGGGGACGGGCCTCCCGCTCGAGCGGATCAGCCTCAGGCAGCTGCTCATGGTAGGTCAAATCGCCATTTCGCTCGTGATGCTGGTGGCTGCCGGACTCTTCGTGCGGACGCTTGCGAACCTGCATTCGATTGAGCTTGGATTCAATCGCGAGAACGTGCTGCTGTTCCAGGTGGACGCGCGGAAGGCCGGGTACGAAGAGCCGCGAGTCAGCGCGTTCTACCGCGATCTCCGCAAACGATTCAGCTCGATCCCTGGCGTCCGCAGCGCCAGTCTTGCAGAGACCTCGCTCATCGAATCCGGGCATGGACTGCCGCTCGGCGCATCCGGCGCGCCACCCGACCCGGCCAACCGCTTCTTGACCGTCGGTCCGGCGTTCTTCGCGACAATGCAGACGCCAATCCTGGCCGGCCGCGATTTCGAGGACAACGACCGATCAGGCTCGCCGGCCGTGGCGGTCATCAACGAGGCGTTTGCCAAGGCCAATTTCAGCGATCGGAGTCCGCTGGGCCAGCACCTGATTCTTTGGTTCGCAGAGGGCACCTTGCAACAGATCTCGGCCGGAGGAGGCCGTGTCGCGCGCAGGATGGAGATTGTGGGTGTGTCGAAGAACTCGCGCTATGGCAGCCTGACGGGAGCCATTCCCCCCGTGGCGTACATTCCCTATGACCAGGGCTATCCGCAACCTGATCAGATGGTGTATGCACTGCGCACGTGGGGCGACCCGCTGCGATATGTCAACGCCGTGCGCGAAATCGTGCGTCAGGCGGACGCCCGCGTGCCCGTCTCCGACGTGAGGACGCAGGCGACGGACATCGATCAGACGATCAGCCGGGAGATCACGTTTGCCAGGCTGTCCAGCGGCTTCGCCATTCTGGCGCTGGTGATCGCCTGCGTCGGACTCTACGGCACCGTGTCTTACAACGTCGCCCGCCGCACGGGCGAGATTGGCATAAGGATGGCCCTTGGGGCGCAACGCAGCAGCGTCGTACGGATGGTCCTGCGTGAGGTGTTGGTGCTGGCGGCCGTGGGGGTGGCGATCGGTATCGCTGCCGCTCTGGCGACGTCGGAGCTGATCGGATCGTTCCTGTATGGAATCGAGGCCAACGATCCTCTGGCGTTCGTGCTGGCTGTGACGACGCTGCTCGGCGCGGCGCTCCTGGCCGGTTACGTGCCCGCGCGGAAGGCTTCTCGCATCGATCCAATCACGGCGGTACGCCACGAGTAACTCGACGTGCCTGGAGATCTCGCGGCGACCGCCTCGACATTGCTGTCGATATGGTGATTGATCGAGAGCTCTCAGATCGGGATCACGAGCACGCCCGAGACGATGCTAAAGACGGTCTCCACTACGTCAAGGACGATACCGACTACTGCATCGAGTCCTAGTTGCACGGTTCACCTTCCTTTTGGGCCCGGCACCCGCTACGCCTCAGGTTCCACTCTCGACCGATCGCCGCCAGCGATGAGCAGCGCATGCACAATAGCCTATGCTGGGTAGTAGTGTCAACGGTTCGACACGGTTCGCCGGTTTCGTTCGCCGGTTTCGACGGTTGAACGGTTCGGCGGTTGACGCGAAGACGAGCAAACGTCGCTGCGCCGCGGTTACCCGTCCGCTCACCCTGTTCACCGAGCATTCGGCACGGCACCGACCGATGCGCCTGGACCGCGCAGCACCTCACGATACTCGTGCACGACCCGATCCAACCCGTGGAACCGCGCACGGCTGATGAGAGCATGGCCGATCGAGACCTCCGCGAGGTGTGGTAGCTCGCGGAACCTCACGAGATTCTGGTGATCTAGATCGTGGCCGGCGTTCACGCCGAGGCCGAGGCCGTGCGCGAGCGTCGCCATCTCGGCGAATCGGCGGAAGCTCTGCTCGGCCGCCTCAGGCCCTTGGCGGAACGCTCGTGCGTACGGTTCCGTGAAGAGCTCGATCCGATCCGGCCCCAACGAAGCCGCCCATCGGACTGCCTCCGCAGCGGCGTCGATGAACAGGCTCACGCGGACACCGACGCCTCGCAACCTCCTGATCGTCCGTCGCAGCTCGTCCGTGTCCGCGTCCGCCGGCCATGTCCCTTGACTCGTTCGCTCGCCCGGCACCACCGGCACGAGCGTGCACTGCGTTGGCCGCACCGTACTGACGAGCGCGATCAGGTCCGGGCGCGCGTCTCCCTCGATGTTGAGCTCGTCGCCATCGGAAGCGCGCTGCGCCAGCTCCGCGGCAATGTCCCGAACGTCATCGAAGGTGATATGTCTGGCGTCCGCGCGCGGATGCACGGTGATGCCAGCTGCGCCTGCATCGATGCAGACGCGCACCGCTTCGATGACGCTCGGAGCGTCACCGCCGCGCGCGTTGCGCAAGGCTGCAACCTTATTGACGTTGACGCTCAGGTGGATCATGGGAGATGGCCTGAGATGGCCGTATTCTCTCCGGAAGATTCCTGAGGAGCAACGGTCGCCGTCGGCGGATCGCGACACGGTCGCACGTGTCTGCCCGCCTCCTCTTCATAGATCCCCGCGAAGCGCTGGATTGTTGCCGAATGGAAGCAAGAGTCTGTAACGTTTGCGTGATGAAGTTATAATCCTTGCCTTCACATCTCACGGAGGAGCCGATGCGCCGAATTCTCTCTCTGTCCTGCGTCACGCTGGCCTGCTGGATCCTCGCCCCTGCCGCGGCATCCGCGCAGGCCGGCGAGGGCGACCGCGAAGCCCTGGCCCAGATGCACGCCATCAACCGGCAACTGCAGGCGGCCGGGCTCGGCATCGCGGTCGAGCAGATCGAGTTCTTCACCGTCGGCGGGGGACGGCCGAGCAACCGCATCCACCAACAGCAGTTCCGGTGGGTGGCCGGCGACCCGCGGCGGATGGCCGACGGGAACAACATCACCTATCTCGTCGATCAGAGTGACGGCGCCACGGCGAGCGGCCTGACGACCGCGCAGACCGAAGCCGCGATCGACCGGGCGTTCGAGACGTGGCGGGGCGAGCCCGCGCTCAAGAAGGTCCACCTGGTCAAGCGCACGGACAGCGGCGCCGACCCGGACATCTACGACTCGTTCTTCGGGTTCGGGGAAGCCGGCAGCACCTACTTGGCCGACATCACGAACGCGGGGTGGCTGCCGCGCGCCTTCTTCGAAGCGGTGGGCGGCCCTGGCGGCGGCCGGGGCATCCTCGCCTTCTCGGTAACGTTCATCTTCGTCAACCCAGACGGCAGCCCCAGCGACATCAACGGTGACAACTATCTCGACACGGCGCTCAACGAGGTGTACTACAACGACACGTTCGGCGACCGCCGCGACGATCGGGCCGGGAATCCGTGGGGGATCGACGTCCCGCTCCCGGGAATCGACGTCGAGACGGTGGCGCTGCACGAGAACGGGCACTCGCTCGGGCTCGGTCACTTCGGCCCTCCGCCCGACGCGGTGATGAACCCCGTCTACGCGGGAATCAACCACGAGCCGGACTCGGGCGACGAGTCAGGCCTGTGCGCCGTCTGGTCGTCCTGGCCGAATACCTAGTCGGTTGAGCGTCGGGGCCCGCAGTGCGGGCC
>JBOGIN010000758.1:0-3422 GCA_050742275.1 Vicinamibacteraceae bacterium | reverse complement strand
GGCGCCTGCACTGCATTCTCGCGCTCGAACGGTTATTGACCGCCCTCGCAGGAGTCAGAGACTAGCTGCGCGGAGGTCGGCGTGAACGTCTTGCCGCCACCGACGGCGCCAGCCTCGGCGACAGCCGACTCGCCGCCGGCCGGCTCATCCGCCCAGCTCCCGGCCACCTCGACGGTGCTGCCGATGTGCTGTGCCAACGAGCTCATGTCGACACCCTCTGCGGCCTTGAGCGTGACATCTTCGGACGCCTCGCCGCCGGCCTCGGCGCTAGGCTCGGCGCCAGCTTCGGCGCTAGGCTCGGCGCCAGCCTCAGGGCCCGCCTCGGCGCCCTCGGACGGTGCGACGTTGGTCAGCTTGTAGGTGCCCTCTTCGTCTCCCTCTGCAAGGCAGCCCTTGAGCTTGGTTTCACCGGCGGCAGCCTCCGGTGCTGGTCCGGTCGCGCCTGGCGCTGCCGGGTCAGTAGGAGCCGGCTCGGTCGGCTGCGCCGGGTCCGTGGGGGGCTGCTCTGGGGCCGGCTCCGTAGGAGGCGCCGGCTCTGTGGGTGGTGCCGGTTCCGGTTGCTGCGGTGGCTCCGCGGGCTCTTGGAGAGCCACCTGACCTGCCGCGGCGGTTACCGACTGAGTCGTCCCAGCCGCAACCACGAACGCACTCGCGGCCAGGATACACGTGCCAATGAGGATCCGCTTCATAACGGTCGTGCTCCTTTCGCCTAGAGGCTTGCACCTCGAGGCTGAGCCTCGGTCTTTTGCCCATCGACGGGCCGAGAGGCTCGGGGTATGTGCCCCGAAGGGCGTTTCGGCCCGCCCGATGCGTGGCCGAGTCAGCGTCGCCTTTCCAAGGGCAAAACACGGACCACATCCACCTCTGCGAGAAGAGCACGCCGGAAAACGGGCGTGCACGGGCAATCAGCCGCCGCGCGAGCATGAGCGTCGAGCTTGGCGGGGCGTCACATCCGCATACAGAGATGAGGGCACCGTGTAGGTATGACGCGAGCGCATCGCAAGCATCGGCGACAGATCAATGTCTCGCTTGCGAAGAGCGATGTAACCCCTCGATAGTGCCCGTCCCGACTATCAGGTACTCGATGTGTCACGTTGGTCATACCATTGCGGCTTGATTGTGCGGCGCGTCACAAATTGCGGCCATATGCGCCAAGAAGCCTCTTTGACTTCAGCAAGTATTGGTCGTATCATTTGCCCTCTGAAAGCAACACATCGCCGTTGAGCTCCAACTGCAACGGCAGGTCGTTTGCCCCGATGAAGGGGAAACGCGTGACGGTTCTCGTCTGCATACTGGAGTCTGCACACTGGAGGTTGGGGAGCGCTATGAGGCGACGCCTGACGCTCGATGGACATCGCAACGCCGCGCTAATCCCAGCCGCGTGTCGGCTGATAGCACACCCCGGGGTCTGGCGCGCGGCGCTTGCTGCCATCTTTGGGTTCCTCGCGCTGGCGGGTGCGCTCACGGCCGGCCCCGAGAGCGTCCGTCTGCCGCTCCCACAATCAGAGACCTTCCCGGTGTCGATCCGCGTCGATGCCGGCAAGGAGCTCGGCGCGCTGCGCCGGATCTGGCGGTTCTTTGGCGCCGACGAGCCGAACTACGCCTACATGAAGAACGGCACGAAGCTCCTTGCCGAGCTGGGGCGCCTGTCGCCGCAGCAGGTCTATTTCCGTGCGCACAATCTGCTGACATCCGGCGACGGCACGCCGGCGCTGAAGTGGGGATCGACCAACGCCTACCGTGAGGACGCCGACGGGAAACCGATCTACGACTGGACGATCCTCGACCGCATCTTCGACGCGTATCTCGAGCGCGGCGTCAGGCCGTACGTTCAGATTGGCTTCATGCCACAGGACCTCTCGACCAAGCCGGAGCCGTACCAGCACAAGTGGACGCCGGAAGCCAAGTACGACGAGATCTTCACGGGCTGGGCGTATCCGCCCGAGGACTACGAGAAGTGGGGGGACCTCGCGTACGCCTGGACCCAGCACGCGATCGAGAAGTACGGCCGTGAGGAAGTGGAGCAGTGGTACTGGCAGGTGTGGAACGAGGCGAACATCGGCTACTGGCGCGGCACGCCCGAGGAATTCCAGAAGCTCCACGACTATGCCATTGCCGGCGTGCGGCGAGCGCTGCCAACGGCGCGGGTCGGCGGTCCCGACACCGCGGGCCATGGCGGAGACTTCATGCGCAGCTTTCTCGAGCACGTGCTGCGAGGCCGGAACCACGCCACCGGTCGTACGGGGACGCCGCTCGACTTCGTGTCGTTTCATGCCAAGGGGCGACCATCGTTCGACGAGGGCCACGTGCGCATGGGCATTTCCAATCAGCTCTCGACCATCGACGAGGGGTTCCGTTTGATCGCGTCGTACCCCGAGCTGAAGTCCACGCCCATCGTCATTGGTGAGTCTGACCCGGAAGGCTGCGCCGCCTGCCAGGGCAAGCAGTTGGCCTACCGCAATACGACGATGTACTCGAGCTATACGGCGGCGAGCTTTGCACGGAAGCACGATCTCGCGGACAAGTACGGCGTGAACTTGGAGGGCGCCCTCACGTGGGCGTTTCAGTTCGAGGATCAGCCGTACTTCGCGGGCTTTCGCTCGCTGGCCACCAACGGCATCGACAAGCCGGTCCTGAACGTCTTCCGGATGTTCAGTCAGATGGGCCGCCGGCGCGTCGCGGCGACGAGCGACGCGGTGGTCCCGCTCGACGACATCGTCGAGAACGGCGTGCGTGGACGACCGGACGTCTCGGCGCTCGCGAGCCGTGATGACAATCGGATCACCATCCTCGCGTGGCACTACCATGATGACGATGTGCCGGGGCCGGGGGCAGAGGTGCAGCTCACGGTCGACGGCCTGCCGGAGATGGACCAGCCGGCGCGCCTCAGTCACTTCCGCGTGGACACCGAGCACGGCAATGCCTACACGGCGTGGCAGCGCATGGGCTCGCCGTCTAAGCCAGACCAGGCGCAGTACGCCGAGCTCGAGAAGGCGAGTCGGCTCGCACGGTTGGAGGCGCCATCCACCATAGACGTGGCGGCGTCGCAGGCAGTGATCCGCTTCGCGTTGCCTCGCCAAGCCGTGTCGCTCCTCGTTATCGAGTGGTGAGATGCCCGCGGTCCAGAAGGCAGATGTCACCGTCCGGCTGCTCGCGACGTTCAAACGGCTCATCTCGGAAGGGACGCTGCGATCCGGCACCAGGCTCCCGGCGGAGCGAGAGCTCGCCGAACAGTTCCACGTGAGCCGCTCGTCGCTGCGGCAGGCCCTCAAGGTGCTGGAGATCATGGGCGTGGTCTCGCAGCGCGTCGGTGACGGCACCTACATCAACGCCGGGGCCAGCTCGGTCCTCGGCGAGCCGCTCGAGTTCCTCATTCTGCTGAACGGGATCTCCTTTCACGAGCTGATGGACGCCCGCATCAT
>JBOGIN010000757.1:0-7109 GCA_050742275.1 Vicinamibacteraceae bacterium | reverse complement strand
GCCGAAGCCGAGGCGGCGGCGGACCCAGCCAACGCTCTGCGCCGCGCCGGCGCTGCTGAAATCAGCCACCAGGCCGCCGACGCCGACGGCGCCCTCTGCGGTGGCCTTGGCGAGCGACGTCGCCGTTTTCGTCGCCGTGGCGCTCGTGCGCTTGGCGAAGGACGGCACACGAAGCCACCGACGATCGTCCGAGCTCTTACCGGGGTCGTCTCCGGCTCGGAGCCCACGCAGCGACACGGCGGTCTCGGGGGAGGTCCGCTGCGCGAGAGCCGCGGTCTCCAACGGGGAGGCATCGAGAAGGAGCAGGTCCCCCGAGTCTCGGGGCAAGCGTCGCGGCACGACGACCGCATCGAGTGGTTGCAGCGTCTTGCGGGCCAAGGCCCGGCCGGGCCACGCCCCCCGACGCTCACTTGGCGCACCTCCGGTGCCCCAAGAGTTCGTCGTGAGACGTGCGGTGACCGCCGGCAACGTGCGCACGCTCCGGGCTGATTGCGGCGGACGTGAGCCAACGCTTTCGCTTTCCGGCACCGGCGGCGGCGGAGAAGCGCGGAGCGATCTCAACGTGGCGGCGCCGGCCGGATGCTGCCGCGCGATTCCCGGCCATCTGCGAAGGTCCGTCTCCAGGCGTTCATCCCGCTTCACGTTGACTGGTGGCAACGGCGCGTCGACGACGTGAACCAGCACCGGGAGCTGGCGCAGGCCGACCACACCTGCCGCCAGCGCAACGGCCATCGTCGCACACGCCATCCGAGGCATCCGTTGAGGTGGTCGATCCGCGGCGCCGAGAATACGCTCGACGCGGCGCAACAACTCGCCACGTCGCAGACCGGCGCTCACCCCGAGGCCGCCCGCACCCCGCAGCAGCCTGCCAGGAGCATCCACGAGCGTCGCATCGGCGATCGTCGCCAGGCACGCCGCGTACTCGTGCGGCGATCCAGTCCGGCGAAGGACCCATTCGTCCGCGGCCGATTCGCGCTCGAAGCGAAGCGTCCGGCCTATCCACCAGACGGCGGGATGGAGACCGCAGAATGACTCGACGATGGCTTGGAAGAGCTGGGCCCAGTCGTCGAACCGCTCGAGATGCGCGTACTCGTGGAGGACGAGCTGATCGAGCTCGCGGTCGTCGAGCGCGCTCGCGAGCGACGCGTTCACGGCAATTACAGGCGATCCCAAGCCCAACGCCGAGGCGAGCGGCACATCGTCGGAGAGGCAGAGGCGTGCGGATCGGCCACGGCGTGCGGCCATCCAACCGCGAAGGCGTTGCTCCCGGGGGAGGCCCAGCGGGTAGCAACGTGCTTTGACGCGACGCAGCTTGACGAATCCGTGCAGGAGCGTCACCAAGCCGAGCAGCACGGCCCCCAGCCAGATGCCGATCGCCACGCTGATGTACGCGTCGGGAGGAACGGGTACCGCGACGCCGATTGTGGCGTCACGCGGCGGCATGTTGGGAATGCCGTGATGCGGCGGGCGCGAGGCGAGCCATGGCAGTGGTAGCGAGAGAACCGCGAGCAGCGCGGTCCACCATGTGAAGCCGCGTGCGGCACCGCCGGGGCGCCAGAGCCTCACCAGCGCGGCAACCGCCATGGTCAGGGATATGCCTTGCCAGATCCAAGTCGCAAGCAAGGACATGTCAGGACTCTCGCGGCCGGCCTGCTTGTTTGAGCAGTCGCTTGACCTCCGCGAGCTCGCGCGCGTCCAGCTGCTCCCGCTCCAGGATGTTGAGCGCCAGCAGCCCTGGCCGTCCGTCGAAGAACTGGCGGAGCAGACGCGCGACGGCGCCCCGCCTGGCGCGCTCGCGGTCGATGAGCGGCACATAGACGAACGCGCGCCCGTCTTTTTCGTGCCGGACGTAGCCTTTCTGCTCGAGAATGCGCAGCAGCGTTTGCACCGACTTGTACGAGGGGCGGTCGGGGCCGGGCAGTCCTGCCCATACTTCTCCTACCGTGGCGCGTTGCTCCGCCCACAGCACTCGCATCAAGCGCAACTCGCCGTCGGTGATGGTTTCAGATCGCTTTCGAGACACGAGACCCGCCCTGTCGTCTTAATTCGTTAGGATGTTAGCGGGCCGTTCCCGTGGCGTCAAGTGCTTGCGAGGCTGCGGGCACGAGCCGTATGAGTCGGTCGTCACGCGCGGATGCGCCGTCATGGCCGCGATTGGCCGTCATGAAGTAAATTGCCCCGTCCGGTCCCACCTCGATGCCGCCGATTCGGCCGAAGCGCCCCAGAAGCAAGCGTTCTGTCGTCGCAGTGCGCGTACGATCCCGGGGATCGAAACGCACGCGCACGATGTCTTCACCCTCGAGCGCGGCAATGAGCAGATCGCTCCGAAGCGACTCGATGAGTGTTCTGTCGTAGATCGCTGCACCGGAAGGGCGGAGCGCGGCCAGCCATGCGACGACGGGCGCCACGGTGCCGGGGCGCTGGCGAGCGCTTCCGGCGGTCGCCTGGTCGTCGCCGTAGTTACTGCCAGGCTGGACCCGGTTCAGCTCATCTCGCGCGTTCCCGATGCTCTCGACCTCCCACAGATGGCCGGTCCCTGGATCCCAGTCGAAGCCGCGCGGTGTGTGATGGCCGATCGAGAACACCGGTGAGGACCACGGGTTGTCGTCAGGCGTCGAGCCATCGTCATTAAGCCGTAACAAGCTGCCGTTGTACGACGAGGGCGATCCGCTTGCTTCACGGCCGGCGAGACCGAGCGCCACGTAGAGCTTGCTGTCCGGGCCGAACCGGACCACGGCTGCCGCGTCTCCGGCCGTGGCCGGTATCTCGTCGAGCAGAATCAGTCGCTCTCCCAGCACGCCGTTCACCTCGCGGAACCTGCTCACGCGATAACTGAGCGTGCGGTCGGCGCTCACGGTGGTATCGACGATATAAACGAGGTGATTACGCGCGAAGTCTGGGTGCAGCGCGAGGCCGAGCACACCTCCATCGCCCGTGACCGCGACACCTTCCAGCACGGTCTGGTCTCGCAGCTGCGCGTGCTCGTACGCGAGCACGCGACCTGCACGCTCGGCGATGAACAGCTTGCCGTCAGGGCCGACGGCGATAGCAGTGGGATCGTTCAGATTCGCGGCGACTGTCTCGGCGAGCAAGCGTGTTCCGCCGGGCAGCGTGATCGCCGTGCTGCCTTCAGCGTCGTTCGAAGCCGTGGACTCGCCTGGCGCGGCCGCCTCGGCGCCGCTCGGCGATACGCTCGCAGTGCCGGGTGACGCCGCTCCCATCGTGGCGATGAGCATGACGTTCAAGGGAGGTGAGCGCGGACTCTCTGTGACGCTTCCGCGCCTGGCCCGGATCGTCGACAAACGGATGACGTGTGGGCCTGCCGTGAGCCGCGGCAATGGTGCGCTGCACTCGTAGTCGTTCGGGCCAGACGTGCTCTCGCAGCGAACGTCGGAGAGCTCGCTGCGCACGCCGTCGACGTACACGGCGTAGAGGTAGCGCTCAACCTCGCGCGCGCTCGGCGCCTCCTGGTTCCACACAAGCCGTTCCGTGCCGCGGATGGGCGTCGATTCACCCTGTAGCGACGCTTCAGTCGCCAGCGGCAACGGCATCCCGTCGTAGCACACGAGCGTGACGCCCACCAGGACGGGAACGAGACGTCTCAGCAGCCTGCGTGGCTTCATCGTCGGATGAGCTGACACCCCGCCGAGCCCCGCGGATTCGATCGCGCGAGCGCAGCGTGCTAGACGCTGACGACGTATTGTCGACCAAGTCCGGTGTGGAACTCAACGAGCAATTGGAGCTTCTCGCGGGCAACGGGGACGGCCCGGACAGGCCGGGCCGTCGTAGCGGAACGCCGCATAAAGGGTCGGGTATCCCTCAGGATCCGCGAAGACGCGCTTTGTCTCCGGGCGCAAGGGATACCCCTACCTCAGTAAGCCAGACGCACCCTGCTTACAGCTCGCAGAGCGCTTGACACACCAGCTTGTCCGCGGTGCACTGAAGCTGGCACAACAGACCGCTGCGTGTCTGCTTGCAGAAGTCGAGGCAGACCTTATACTGGTCGAAGCAAAGGTCGTTGCAAGTCTTCCCGTATCCGTGGGCGGCCAGAGGCGCCACGAACAACATTCCGACGAGCACTGCCAATGTACCCAGCTTGAACACCAGCTTCTTCATTCCAGATTGCGTCATTGTCCTTCCTCCTAGGTCAGCTAACGTGTGGAACTACACTTTCGCCGGTAGGCCGATGGGATGTTCGTGAACCCACGGCCAGGTTGGGTGATGGCGTGCTATCGATAGCCGAGCGCTATGGCGATGTGGACATGCAAGAGCACCTGCAGAATGCTCCAGGTATACCGCCATGTCATTGCAACGGTTATCGGGGGAGGACGCCGCCATTGCTGCAGCGCCGCTCACTATACACGAGCAAGTTGGGCTGTCAATAACTAAGTAGCGGAACGCCGCAAGTGACCCCTAGATGCGGTGGGCCGCGCGTGTCTCACTCTACGACGCACCCTCTCCGATGGAGGCGGAAAGCGACGATAAGGCATCGCCACGGCTGAAATCGATCTGATTCGAGTGGGATATCGGGCACCGATACGATGTGACACGAGGGAAATCGCCTAGAAGAACGACTTTTCTCAGCCTCGAAAAATATCTCGAACCCGAGTCAACCACGCCCTCAGAGGCCACCGGTTCGTGCTCGTGCCGTAACGATCAAGCCCAGATGAGCACGGGCACGATGCCAACGTGGTACAGCACGTCAGGCGCAGTGCGCGGCCCCACGCCGATCACGATCGTGAAGACCCCGACCAGTGTGCCGAGCAGCGCGAATGCCTGGACGCCCAGGCCAGCCGCCCGCGTCCAGCGCGGCTGGATCCAACTCAGTGCCAGACCGGCGAGTAGCACGAGGGCGATCACGATCTCTGCGATCCGTGCTTCGCGGTGTTCGTATCCGGCAAGAAGACTTCCGGCGTGGACCAGCGCAGCCGCAAAGAAGATTATCCCTTCGGAGAGCAGGAAGAGTTGGATCGTTCGAGTCATCGTCGTGTCCTTCATGGGTTTCTGACGCTTCGCTCACAGCATTCTGACAACTCGCTTGCACCATCGCCACCTCAATCTCGCTGCGCCGCTGTACGATGCTCACACGCGGAGGTGACCATGTGCCGATATCTCGTGTGGAGCTGTTCCTGGACGATCGCGGCGGGGCTGTTCCTGGGAACTGCCGAACCGCGCCGGTCACGTGCCACTGCGAGCCAGCAAGCAGCCGAATCGGATCTTGACGCGGTCATCGCGATCGGCGAGCGGGTCCTCGAGGAGGTCAACGAGGCGAAGCGAACTGCCACGTCGAAGACGCTCAGGACGCTCGGACGAAAACGGGCAGACGAGCTCTGGGCCTATCGCGAGCGGTATCCGCGCACCGAGATCGCAGACCGCGCGACGGCGGATGCGCTACACGTGCTCGTTCATGCCGACCTGACCGACGAAGCGTTCGCCCGGGCGGCGACGCTCCGCCCGGATGACGGAGCCTGGAACGCTACCATCGAGCATCTCATGGAAGGTGCGCTCGACACTGGACTATTCGAGTCCCTGATCGATCTCGCCAAGGCATTGATCCGCAGCGTTGCCGACGTAGACCTTCGCAGCCACGTGCAGTACGTGTTGGGGCAGGCGTATCGCGAGCAGGGTCGGCCCGACCTTGCCGTTCTGGCCTTCGATGAGATCGCGGCGAATCAGCCCCGATGGGGCGAGCGTGCAGCGCGGGAGCTCGTGGAGCTTCGGAGCCTCCGGGCCGGCCAACCAGCGCCTGCCTTCGACGTATTGACCACGACAGGCGACGATCTCACGCTGGCATCCCTGCGCGGCAATGCCGTGCTGCTCAACTTCTGGTCGCCGACCTGACTCACGTGTGTGGGGGAGGTGCCCCTGCTTCAACAGATTCGGGCCGACTTCGATGAAGATCTCGTGCTGGTCAATGTCTCCGTCGATCAGAACTGCGATCGGACCCGAGCCATGATCGCGAACGGCGGGCTCGATTGGCCGCAGGTCTGCGCCGGCGGCGGATTCGATGGGCGACTGCCGCAGGCCTTTGGCGTGGACGGCACGCCAACCCAGTATGTTCTCGGCCGTGACGGGGCCATCGTGGGGAAGGTCACGGCGCCTCTATGGCGCACCGCTGTGGCCATTGCGTTGGCTGCGGATTCCGACCGGGGCGTCTCCACGGACCTACTCCGAACCGAATCACGACGCGACCGTTGGCAACCGGCCGACGAAGCGCTCGAGGCGCTTAGGGTAAAGGAGGGAGCCGCTATCGCGGACGTCGGCGCGGGCGGCGGCTACTTCACCGTGCGAATCGCCGACGCGGTCGGCGCGCAAGGGCGTGTATACGCGGTTGAAATCGACCCTCAGGAGATCGACAAACTGCGCGCACGGGTGACCGCCGAGCGGCGGCTGAATGTCAACGTGATCGCGGGTAAGCCGGACGATCCCCGGCTGCCGGAGGCCGCGCTCGACGTCGTCCTCATCGTCAATGCCTACCACGAGTTCGAGGACCATCGTGGGATGCTCGATCACCTCCAACGATCGCTCAAACCGAATGGCCGGCTAGTCATCGAGGATCACGTCGCGAGCGCGCGGCGCGATGCGACACGCGACGCGCAGGTCGAACGGCACGAGATCGCCCCGGCGATCGTCGAGCGTGAGCTACGTGAGGCGGGATTCGAGCTGGTCCAGCGGCGTGCCCTCTCTAGCCGAGACGAGGAGGATCAGGGGCGTTGGCTGATTGTGGCGCGTCGGCCCGCCGAGCGCGCCGGTTGAGGCCTGGCTGGCCTCACGATGGCGTCCGCGCTACGATTTCACCTACACGGAGGGTGCTATGAGTGAACCGGGCTCCGCGGTGGCGTCGAGGGCGTGGCGGCGGCGTCGGCACTGGCCGGTTGGTCCACGGAGAACGCGGCCTGCGTTCGTGCTGCTCCTGCTCGGCGGTGCGCTCGCGCTGACCGGCGCGCTCGCCTACCAGGCGCAACAGGCTGCGCGCTCACACCGGACCGCGGCTGAAGCCGTGTTGCGGGATTACGTTCGGTTCGCCAGTTGGGAGCTGGCCCGGCTGGCGCGTCGTGACCTCGAATCGGCGGCGTCGGCGACTGCGGCATCCGTGCTCTGTGCTGCTG
>JBOGIN010000756.1:0-2476 GCA_050742275.1 Vicinamibacteraceae bacterium | reverse complement strand
GAGCACCCGCGCGTCGTGTTCTCCACGGGAGGCCTCTACGAGGGAGGCCAGCCAACCGACCAGGAGACGCCAAACACGCAGTACGCGACCTTCCAGTACGCGGACGGCGTCGCGCTCCACTGCGACGTTCGCGGCTGGTACACGGAGGAGTCGGACTCGGGGCTCTACATCTACGGCTCGGACGGCTGGATGCGCATCGCCGACGGCAAGGTCGACGTGTACGTCGGCCGCAAGAACGAGCCGGGGCCCAAGATTGGCTCGACCGACGAAGACGGCAATGGCGGTGGATCCGCCCCCGCGCGCCGCGACCGGCACATGGAGAACTTCATCGACTGTATCCGCTCGCGAAAGTGGCAGGACTTGAACGCGGAGATTCTCGAAGGGCACATGTCGACGAGCCTCTGTCACCTGGGGAACATCTCCCACCGCGTGCGGCGGTCCGTCGTGTTCGATTCGACGACCGAGCGGTTCGTCGACGATGCCGAGGCGGACAAGTTGCTGTCGCGGGTCTACCGCCCGCCATTCGCGGTCCCGAGCACGGTGTAACCGTCGAATGGTCCGGCACGATCGTCGTTCGTCCATTGGAGGACTCTCATCATGCGAACGTGGTCATTCGTGTGTAGCATTCCGCTCGCCCTCGTGCTGCAGCTGGCGGCCGTCCAACCGACGGTGGCCCAGCCGCCGAGCGAGAAGGAGGGATGGATCCCGCTCTTCAATGGCAAGGATCTGTCGGGATGGAAGCTGCGCACCCCCGACGGCCAGAACGGCTGGACCGTCGTCGGCGGCGAGTACGTCAACACGCCGCCGAGCACTGACATCATCACCGAGCGCGAGTTCTACGACTTCGAGCTCTACGTCGAGTTCAAGGTCTCTGAAAAGACCAACTCCGGCCTCTACCTGCGAGACAAGTACGAGGTACAGATTCTGAACAGCCACGGCAAGCCGGTCACCGACAACGCCTCGGGTGCGCTCTACCGGCGAACCGCGCCGGCGGTGAACGCCGCGCGGCCCGCGGGCGAGTGGCAGACGTGCGAGATCACGTTCGTGGGCCGGCGGCTGACGGTGGTCTACAACGGGCAAACGGTGCTCGACGGTGTGGACGTGGGTCCGAACGGGACAGGCGCGGCGTCGGATCGAGCGGATGGCCCGGGTCCTCTTCGGTTGCAGGGAGACCACCAGCAGGTGACGTTTCGCAACATCTGGATTCGTCCCCTGCCACGTTCGTCGAACGACTGATCACAAGGAGCGCGTCATGATGGAATCGCGACGGACGTTTCTGAGGACCCTTGGCGCCGCGGCTGCCGTGGCGAGCGTGCCCGGCACGGCGGTGGCGATGGATCCGATCAAGCGTCGAGGCGGCCCGCAAATGCAGCTGAGCCTGGCTGCGTATTCGCTCCGAAAGTACCTCACCGACTACCGACGCAAGGGCGCGGGTGCGCCGCCCGGTGAGATGACGCTCGAAGACTTCGTCGACCTGTGCGCCGAGTACGGGCTGCCGGGAACCGAGCCCACCTCGTACTACGTGCCGGATCCGCTGCCCGACGGATATCTCCAGCGCCTGCGCCGACGTGCATTCCTCGCGGGCCTTACTGTCTCGGGCACCGCGATCGGCAATGAGTTCACGCATCCGCCGGGTGCGGAGCGGGATCGAGAGATCGCGTACACCAAGCTATGGATCGATCGCGCCGCCGACATGGGCGCGCCGACGATCAGGATCTTCGCCGGCGAGCTCCAGGACGGCACGACGGAAGACCAGGCTCGCCAGTGGTGCCTCGACGCCATTCGCAAGTGTTGCGATTATGCCGGGACAAAGGGCGTGATCCTCGCGCTCGAGAATCACGGCGGCATCGTCTCGACGGCGGAGCAGCTCCTCTCGATCGTCCGCGAGGTCGACTCCGAGTGGTTCGGCGTCACCTGGGACAGCGGCAACTTCCGCAGCGGCGATCCGTACGCCGAGCTGGCCCTCGTGGCGCCGTACGCCGTCACCGCGCAGGTCAAGACGCGCGTCACCACGCCGCAGGGATCACAGCCGGCCGACCTGGCGCGGATCGTCAAGATCCTTCAAGACGTGAACTATCGGGGCTGGCTCGCGCTCGAGTACTCGGGCCCGGAGGAGCCCAAGGTCGCCGTCCCGAAGTACCTCGAAGAGCTTCGTCGTCTCACGGCCCCAGCGTCGCAGGTCTCGAGCGCCCAGGAGTGATCTCGCCGTGGGCTTGGAAGCAATACTGTTCACGCAAGGTGGCTTCGCTCGCGCTGGACGTAGCGCGGGGCCTTTGGAGCGTGTGAATAAATTCGTGGGGGCCGCCTTTAGGCGGACCTCTATGGGCCGATAGGGCCCGAACTCGCGCCGTCATGGGCCGCCTAACAGCCTGTGGCTAAAGCCTCTCTGTTGACAGGATAGCCGGCAGCAACGCGAAATGATGATCGGGCGTGAACGAGGACCGCGGATCGACGGCTGGCGTGCGTGCTTCACGCC
>JBOGIN010000755.1:0-8338 GCA_050742275.1 Vicinamibacteraceae bacterium | reverse complement strand
TGCCGACCGTCGACCGTGGCCAGCCGGCCTCGGTCACCATCGACGCGCTCACCGGTCGCACCTTCGAGGGCGTCGTGACGGAGGTTGGCAATAGCCCGATTCAGTCTACGACCGTCGCCACCGGCGCGACCGGGCAGCAAGCCACGACGTTCAAGGTGGTCGTGACCGTCAAGGGGGAGATTCCTCAGGTGCGGCCGGGATTCACGTGCACCGCGGAGATCACCACGGCGACGCGGAAGAACGCGATGACCGTGCCGATTCAGGCCCTGGCCGTTCGCGACGTCGTCTACGACCGGGCGGGCAAGATCGTTCGACAGCGGAGCGACCAAGAAGGAGAAGGGTCTGGGCTGGCGACCGCCTCGGCCCAGGAGCTGCCGGCGGGTCAAACGCGCAAGGAAGAGGAAGGTGTCTTCGTGCTGCGCAACGACCGGGCGGTCTTCATGCCCGTCAAGACTGGCATTGCTGGCGATCGTTACTTCGAGCTGTTGTTCGGGCTGAAGGGAGGCGACCAGGTGATCACTGGTCCGTTCAGCTCGGTGCGCGAGCTCCAGGACGGCGATCAGGTCAAACTGCAGGCGGCGCCGCAATCCACGCGGCGATGACTTCCGTATGGTCGCCATCCTCGACGCCATCAAGATCGCGCTGACCGCCATCTGGGCGAACAAGCTTCGCTCGGTCATGATGGTGCTCGGCAACATCGTGGCGGTGACGTCGATCATCGCCGTCGTCTCGCTAGTGGAGGGGATGAACGGCTATGTGGCCGACGCCATCGTCTCCCAAGTGGGCGTCGGCACGTTCCGTGTGGAGCGCTTTGGCCTGATCACGAGCCGCGACGACTGGGAGCGCGCGGCCGGCCGGCCGGACATCACGCTGACCGAGCGGCAAATGCTGCACGAGTGGAGCCCGCTCTTCGAGTCCGTGATGGCCGAGGTGGGCAACTCCGCCAAGGTCTCGTATCACGAGAAGGCGCTCGACGGCATCCAAATCCGTGGCGTCTCCCAAGAGTACATGGATTTCGCGGGCTTCGAGGCGGCGGACGGCCGGCTCCCGAGCCAGCTCGAAGTGCAGCGCAGCCGGCCGATTGCACTGATCGGTGCGTCGATCGCGGAGCAGCTGTTCGTGACCCGCAACCCGCTCGAGCAGTTCATCAGGATCAACGGATATCCAATTCGCGTCGTGGGCGTCGCCGAGACGAAGGGCTCGATGTTCGGCGAATCACAAGACGAGTTCGTCGTGATTCCGCTCGGCGTCGCGCTGCGCTGGTTCGGCACACGGCGCTCGCTCGATCTCACGGTAAAGGTCGCCGATCCCGCGCGCATGGAAGAGGCCATGGACGAAGCGCGGCTGGCGATGCGGATCCGGCGTCACCTGCGTCCCTCGGATCCGGACAACTTCGGCATCGTGACCTCAGACACGCTGATGGACTTCTGGCGCAGCTTCTCCCAAGGGGCGTTCGCGCTCCTCATCGGCATCGTCTCGATCTCGCTCGTGGTGGGCGGCATCGTCATCATGAACATCATGCTGATGGTGGTGACCGAGCGGACGCGTGAGGTGGGACTCCGGAAATCGCTGGGGGCGCGGCGGCGCGACATTGTCTGGCAATTCCTGACGGAGTCGACGACGCTGTCGGTGATGGGGGGGCTCATCGGAACGATCCTGGGGTTCACGGCGGCCATGATCGTGACCGCATTGACACCGCTGCCGGCGAGCATCAGTCCCGGGTCCGTCGCGCTCGGCGTCGGGATGACCGCCGTGGTGGGCCTCTTCTTCGGTCTCTACCCTGCGATGCGTGCGGCACGCCTCGACCCGATCGAGGCGCTGCGCAAGGAGTAACCGCGCGTGGCCCTTCGTACCGGCCTCCTCACGGACATTCTCGGACTCGCGTGGGACACGCTGAGAGTCAACAAGCTCCGCTCGTTCCTCACCATCCTCGGCGTCGTCATCGGCGTCACCTCGATTGTCTCGATGACGTCGCTCGTCCTGGGGTTCGAAGACTCCATCAAGGCGCTCTTTCGCCAGATGGGGACGGACACCCTCTATCTGGTGAAGATCCCCTTCGGAGGCGGCCGAGACGATAAGGAGTTTCTCGCCTTTTTGCGGCGTCCCGACGTCACGATGGAGGACGCCGTGGCTATTCAACGGAACATCCCATCGGCAGACGTCATCAGCATGGCGTACGGCGCGGGTGTGGGAGGTGGCCGGCAAGAGGAGATGGTGTACGGGACCGAGAAGACGACACCCATGGGGGTCTTCGGCGTCAGCGAGGAGTGGCTCACCACAAACTTCATGGAGATGGAACAGGGGCGCTTCTTCACCACGCTCGAGGTCAATCACCGGCGCCAGAGCATCGTGCTGGGAAGCGAGCCGGCACGTATCCTGTTCCCCAACGTGGATCCCATCGGGAAGCGGATACGCGTGGGAGCGCGGCAATTCACCGTCGTTGGTGTGTTCAGCAAGCGGCCGAGCATCTCCATCGGTAACCCTGATCAATTCGCCGTCATTCCATACACGACGTATGCGAAGCTCTACGACCCGTATATCCGAATCCGGGGAATCAGAACCCTGAACTCGATGCTGGCCGTCGTGCCGCACGCGGGCGTCAGCCGCGACCAAGTGATCGAAGAGGTCAGCGAGCTGATGCGCGCGCGGCACCGGCTGCGGCTCGACCAGGAGAACGACTTCAGCGTGATGACCACTGAAGCGATGACGCAGGTGATCGATCAGATTACGCAAGGCGTCTTCTTGGCGCTCATCGCCATCTCCTCGATCGCGCTGATGGTCGGCGGCATTGGCGTCATGGCGATCATGACCATCTCGGTGACCGAGCGGACGCGCGAGATCGGCGTGCGAAAGGCCATCGGCGCGCGCCGGCGTGAGATCCTGTGGCAGTTCCTGCTCGAAGCGGTCTTCCTCACCTCCCTTGGCGGCCTGTTCGGCATCATCATCGGCGCGGGGATTGCGCTCACCGTGAATCGGTTCGTAGGCTGGGCCGTCCTCATGCCGTGGTGGTCGTTCGCCGTCGGCCTCGGCTTCTCGGGAACGGTCGGCATCGTGTTTGGCATGCTGCCCGCCTTCAAAGCCGCACGCCTCGATCCCATCGAGGCCCTCCGCTACGAGTAGCGCGGTCAGGCGAGAACCAGCGCAGGCCCCGGGAAAAGGAACAGGTAGGACATCTCCCGCTTGAGCGCGCCCGTCATCTGACATACGATCACCCTTTACCAACAGGTCACAAGGTCGTTACGAGCGGAGGGTTGCCGCGCATGAAGGTCTTCGATGCCCCTAGCATCCGGAACATTGCCATGGTCGGACACGGCGGTGCCGGCAAAACTCAGTTGACGGCAGCGATGCTCTTCGATGCGGGCAGTGTGAACCGGCTGGGGAAGGTCGATGAGGGCACCGCGCCCACCGACTACGACGAGGAAGAAATCGCCCGGCAGCATACGCTTGCGGCAACGCCTGCCTGGCTCGAGTGGCAGAAGACCAGGATCAACGTCATCGACACTCCCGGGTTCGGCAACTTCCTGAGCGACGCCGGCGCCGCGCTGCGTGTGGTCGAGGCGGCCGTCGTCGTCGTGGATGCGGTCTCCGGCGTCGAGGTGCAAACCGAAAAGGTGTGGGGCCTCGCGGCCGAGGCGGGCCAGCCTCGTGTAGTGGTGCTCAACCGCTTCGACCGGGAGCGGGCCAGCCTGGAGCGCTCGCTCGGCTCCCTACGCGACGCCTTTGGCCGCGCGATCGTTCCCGTCACGCTCCCCCTTGGCGAGGAGAAGCAGTTTCGCGGCGTCGTCAACCTGCTCACGATGAAGGCGTTGACGTACGAGGCGAGCGGCAGCGGTGCCTTCACCGAAGGGGAGATTCCGGCCGAGCTGGCCGCGGCGGCGAAGGATGCGCGCGAGGCGCTCGTCGAGATGGTTGCGGAGGCAGACGATGCCCTGATGGAGCGCTTCTTCGAAGAGGGAGCGCTGACCGACGAGGAGCTGCTGGGCGGTCTCCGCGTGAGCATCCAGGGCGGCAAGCTGATTCCGCTGTTTACGACCTCCGCGCTCCTCAACATCGGGATCCATCCTCTGCTCGACGGGCTCGTATCGCTCCTTCCGTCGCCGGCTGATCGCGCCTTCCCGGCTGTCGAAAGGGCGAGCGGCTCGACGACGCAGATCTCTGCGTCCGCCGACTCGCCATGCCGCGTTTTCGTTTGGAAGACGGTGGCCGATCCTTTTGCTGGACGCATCACGCTGTTCCGGGTGGTCACCGGGACGCTGAAAGCGGATTCGACGCTCGAGAACCTGACGCGCGACACGCAGGAGCGGCTCGGGCATCTGCTCGTGCCACAAGGGAAGCAGAACACGCAGGTCTCCGAGCTGCGCGCTGGGGATCTCGGTGCCGTCGCGAAGTTGAAGGAAACCCAGACCGGCGACACGCTGGCCGAGAAGACGGACGATCTCACGTTTCCTGTCTTCAAGTGGCCGGAGCCTCTGCTGTCCTACGCAGTCGAGCCGAAGAGTCGAGGCGACGAAGATAAGATCAGCTCCGCACTGCACCGGCTCCAGGAGGAAGACCCCACCATTCAGTCGGGCCGGGATCCGCAAACAAAGGAGCTGCTCATCTCCGGGCAGGGCCAGTTGCACATCGAGGTGACGGTTGCCAAGCTCAAGCGACGTTTCGGCGTCGACGTCAACCTGAAGCTTCCGCGCATTCCGTACCTCGAGACAATCACGGCAACGACAGAAGCACACGGCCGCCACAAGAAGCAAACCGGGGGCCACGGCCAGTTCGGCGACTGCAAGATTCGTGTCGAGCCGCTCGCCAGGGGAGAAGACTTCGCGTTCGTGAACGACATCTTCGGTGGCTCGATTCCTCGCCAGTTCATTCCGGCGGTCGAGAAGGGCATTCAGGATGCTCGGCTCAAGGGGTACCTCGCCGGCTACCCCATGGTCGATTTCCGGGTCACGCTCTTCGACGGACAGTTTCATCAGGTCGACTCGAACGAGCTGTCGTTCAAGGTTGCAGGCGCGCTGGCGTTCAAGGATGCAATGGCACGCGCCAGGCCGACGCTGCTCGAGCCGATCATGAACGTCGAAGTCTACGCGCCCAGCGAGTATGCGGGCGATTTAATGGGAGATCTCAACAGCAGGCGAGGCCGGATTTCCGGCATGGACGCGCGCGGTATGACGACCGTCATCCGCGCCCAGGTGCCAATGGCCGAGATGCTGACGTACGAGCAAACGCTGACGTCGTTCACCGGCGGACGCGGCTCCTATTCGATGACGTTCTCACACTACGAAGAGGTGCCCACTCACCTTCAGCAGAAGATCATTGCGACGGCGAAGGCTGAGCGGGGGGAGGTCGTCGAGGAGGAAGTGTAGCTATTGTTCCTTCTTGCGTGCGCGCTTGGGCTTGTCTCCAGACTTGGACGCGCGCGTCTTGCTCTTTCGCTCCCCGCTCTTGCCTTCGGAGCTTGCTTCGGCCTTTGGTGAGGGCTCCGGCTCAGTGCTCTCCGCGCTCTTCCCGCGGCCTCGCAAGCGTTTGGCGGCAGCGCGGAGCCGCCCACCTGGCTTCCCCTTCGATGCGGCAGACGCCGCGTCGGAGGTCGACTGCTCGCTGTACTCGCTCCCGACGAGCTCGAGCTGAGCGACCGCGGCGCCATCGCCGCGGCGGAAGCCAAGCTTCAGAATCCGCGTGTAGCCTCCCGGCCGCTCCTCGAAGCGCGGAGCCACGGTGTCGAACAGCTTGGCGACCACCCCTCTGTCGGAGAGATCGCGCAGGACGAGACGACGAGCGAACAGCTTCTGCGCTGCCGTCTTGTCGCCATTGTGGCTGCGCTTGGCGATCGTGATGAGGCGCTCGACGAAGGGCCGCAGCTCCTTGGCCTTCGGCAGCGTCGTCTCGATCCGCTCGTGCCGGATGAGCGCTGTAGCCTGGCTCCGGAGCAACGCCAGCCGATGTTCGGAGAGGCGCCCGAGCTTACGGTGGGCAACACGGTGTCTCATGATGCTTCGCTCACTCCGATGGCTGGCCGGTCGGTTGGTCCAGCCGCATGCCGAGACCGAGGCCCATGCTCGTGAGAATCTCCTTGATCTCGTTGAGCGACTTGCGGCCGAAGTTCTTCGTTCGAAGCATCTCGGCCTCGGTCTTCGTCACGAGCTCGCGGATCGTTCGAATGTTGGCGTTCTTGAGACAGTTGTACGACCGCACCGACAGCTCCAGCTCGTCGACGCTCTTGTCGAGCAAGTCGTTATGCGGGACGGCTGCCCCTTCGCCCGACACCTCGAGCGCATCCTCGAGGTCTTCCTCGATGCCGACGAAGATCGTCAGGCGCTCGCGAAGCAGGCGTGCGGCCAGCGCCACCGCATCGGGCGGTGTGATCGACCCGTTGGTCCAGACGTCGAGCGTCAGGCTGTCGTAGTCGGTCGCCTGGCCGACGCGCGCCGCCTCGACGACGTAGTTCACCTTCTTGACCGGCGAGTGAACGGAGTCCACCGGAATCCAGCCGATCCCCAGGTCTTCATCGAAGTTGCGGTCTGCGGACACATACCCGCGGCCCTTCTTCACCCGCATTTCCATGTGCAGGCGGCCGCCATCGGCGACGGTGGCGATGTGCGCATCCGGCTCGAGGACGTCGACATCCTGGTCGACCTGGATGTCGCGCGCCAGGACGGCCCCCGCTTTCTCCGCTCGCACGTAGAGCACCTTGGTCTCATCGCCGTGCAGCTTCAGCGGCACCTGCTTCAGGTTCAGGATGATGTCGGTGGCATCCTCCACCACGCCAGGGATGGGTGAGAACTCGTGCTGGACCCCATCGATCTTGACCGCCGTGATGGCGGCCCCCTCGACGGAAGACAGCAACACGCGCCGCAGCGCGTTCCCGATCGTGGTGCCCCAGCCTCGCTCGAATGGCTGAGCGGAGAACCGTCCAAACCGATCGGTCAGCGTCTCTCGATCGACCTCCAACCGCTTCGGACGCTGAAACCCTTTCCACAACATGGCTGATCCTTTCTTGCGTTCCGTAGCGCGGGCCTTTAGGCCTGCCAACGCCTCTGGTCAGGGCTGGAGCCCTGTGCTGGTGGGCAGGGCTCCAGCCCTGCGCTACCTCATTACTTCGAATAGAGCTCGACGATCAGTTGCTCTTGCACCGGCAAGCCGATTTGCTCTCGGGTCGGTAGCGCAAGGATGCGTCCCTGGAGGTTCTGGCCGTCGATCGCCAACCACTCCGGGATCCCGCGCCCCTTGACCTCTTCCATCGCGTGCAACACGATCGGATTCTTCTGGGTCTTCGAGCGCATCCCAATGAGGTCGCCGGCCTTCAGTGAGAAAGAGGGCACGTCGACCCTTCGGCCGTTGACGAGGAAGTGGCCGTGGCGCACGAGCTGGCGGGCCTGCGCACGCGAGGTCGCGAATCCGAGGCGATAGACCACGTTGTCCAGCCGCCGCTCGAGCAACTGCAGCAACGTTTCGCCGGTGATCCCGCGCGTGCGAGCCGCGGCGTCGAAGTAGCGGCGGAACTGGCCCTCGAGCACGCCGTAGATGCGCTTGACCTTCTGCTTCTCGCGCAGTTGCAATCCATAGCCGGCGAGCTTGTTGCGCCGCGTGCGTGTCTGCTGACCGGGCGGCTGGTTACGCCGCTCGATGGCGCACCTGTCCGTATAACAGCGCTCACCTTTGAGGAACAGCTTCATGCCCTCGCGGCGGCAGAGACGACAGACCGAACCAACGTATCGCGCCATGTTCTTCCTTGTGTGCTAGTCCCTATCCAAACTGTCGACCTACACGCGTCTCCGTTTCGGGGGGCGGCAACCGTTGTGGGGAATGGGTGTGACGTCGCGAATGCTCCTGACGTCGAGACCCGCAGACGAGAGCGCGCGAATGGCCGACTCGCGCCCTGCACCCGGCCCCTTGACACGCACCTCGACGCTGCGCATCCCGACCTGTTTCGCGCCGCTCACCGCGTTGATCGCGGCCTGTGTGGCCGCAAACGGCGTCCCCTTGCGCGAGCCCTTGAATCCAATGGCGCCGGCGCTCGACCAAGACACCGTGTTGCCTTCCGTGTCCGTGATCGTGACGACGGTGTTGTTGAAGGACGCCTGAATGTGCACCACGCCGTGGTGGACCACACGCTTCTCGCCGCGCCGCTTGAACGTCTTCTTCTTCTTCGGCTTCTTCCCGGTTTCGGGCGCCGCTCCCTGCGTTGCTTCCGCTTTGGCCATGGATTACACCGTCTTCTTCTTGGCGATGGCGCCCCGCCGCGGTCCCTTCCGCGTGCGCGCGTTGGTATGGGTCCGCTGACCGCGCACCGGGACGCTGCGGCGGTGCCGCAGCCCGCGGTAACAGCCGATCTCCATCAGGC
>JBOGIN010000754.1:0-4218 GCA_050742275.1 Vicinamibacteraceae bacterium | reverse complement strand
GGGTCCGCCTTTAGGCGGACCTGTCTATAGCGGCCGCACTCGGATGTTCCGCCATTTCACCACCAGCGGCTGACTCGTCGTCACACCGGAGCCCGCATGGATCGGCAGGTCGAGATCACGCTGGCTGATGCCGTGGACCTGCAATCCAATGAAGCCTCGACGGTGCGTCTTGTAGACCTCGTGGTTGACGACGTCTTCGATCAGATGGCCGTTTACCCAGGTCTGGATCCGCGGCCCTCTTGCGACAATGCGCAGCTTGTTCCAGCCATCGTCAATGAAATGAGGATGCCCTCGATCGATCTTCTCCTGCGACGACAGCCAACCAGTACCCAGCGCCTCGCCGTAAACCACGCCGGTCGCCGGCTGTCCCTTGTAGAACCGCCTGATCTCCACCTGGGGGCCATTGACCCGTCCGGCGGCAAACTCGAAGCCTCGCCCGGCCCCTCTGATGGGACGAACCTGCGTCCGGATCTGGATGCCGGAATTGGTGATCCGATCGATCGTCGTCTCGAGCTCGAGCTGGAAATCGTCGAACTCCTGCAATGAGCACAAAAAGGAGTTCATGCTGGCGCTCGACTCCACGGTCCGCCCCACGATGGCGCCGTCTTCAACCGTGAAGTTGTGGGCGCCGTTCATGTGAACCCAGCCGTCCAGGCTGGAGCCGTCGAACAGCTCGATCCAATCCGACGCTCCTGTCGAAGGTTGGCGCTCGCTCGCTTGCTCCGCATCGGCGCCTGGCTCGGGCAACGCGAAGGCGATGATCGAATCGCCTGACCTGGTCGCGTTCTTGCCGCTGCCTCCCGCGGCAATCGCGACGTACTGCCTGCCATCGATTATGTATCCGCTGGGTGTTGCGTACCCGCCGGCCGGCAATTGGTGCTCCCAGAGCACCCTTCCCGAGTGCTTCTCGAATGCGCGGATCTTCTCATCGGCCGTCGCGGCAATGAAGATCACGCCTCCCGCGGTCGCCACGGCGCCGCCAAAGTTCAGCGTGCCCGTATTGCGGATTCCCTTCGCAGCGAGTCGAGGATATTCACCCAGGGGCACCGTCCATTTGATCGCTCCAGTGATGAGATCGATCGCGTTCAGCGTTCCCCAGGGCGGTGAGATTGCCGGCACGCCGTGTGGATCGAGGAACAGCGGATAGCCGTCGAGCGTGTATCGATCGGGGCCGTCGGTGGTGGACGCGGCGCTCTCGCCTTGGGCAGGCGGCGTCTTCAAGAACGTCGAGAGCGCGCTCAGCTCCCGCTCGCTGAATTGACGGAACGCGGGCATGGCATTGCGCCCTTGCTCGATCACGGTCTCGATCTCCTTGGCCGTCTTCTTCACACTCAGGAGCGCCGGCGTATGCGGCGGCGTTCCCTGCCGCTCGGCGCCGTGGCACGCTGCGCAGGTGCGCTCGTAGATCTGGCGCCCCAACTGCGCCGGGCTGGCGTCGGTGTCGCCCGGCACGTCGTGGACGGCTCTGAGCCGGTTGATGGTCGGCACCTCGTTCACGTTGACGTAGAGCACGTTCAACATCGGATCGAAGCTCGCGCCGTGCCACTCGGCGCCACCCAGATGCCCCGGCGTCGTGATCGTGCCCTGTAAGCTCGGCGGCGTGTAGATCGGGCCCGACAGGTATCTTCTGAAGGTCTTCAACGCGTGGGCATGGGCCTCCGGCGTGATGCGGGTCAGGTCAGCCTCTGTAAGCGACTGTCTCACCAACGGCCGCGGGATGCGCGGGATCGGCTGCGTCCGCGAGGCTTCTTCCCCCGGAACGGTCGACGGTGGAACCGGAACCTCGTCTACCGGGAACAATGGCTTGCCGGTCTCTCGATCGAGCACGAACGTGAAGCCCATCTTCGTGAGCTGCACGACCGCGTCTCGGGCCGTGTCGCCGCTTCCGAGTGTCACCAGAATCGGCGCCGGCGGGTTGTCGTAGTCCCAGATGTCGTGGTGAACGGTCTGATAATGCCACTGCAGCCGGCCCGTGGACGCATCGAGCGCCAGCACGCAGTTGGCAAACAGGTTGTCGCCCTTGCGAAGGCCGCCGTAGAAATCCTCGGTCGCGGAGCCGGTCGCGGCAAACACCCAGCCTCGTTCCTCATCGATCGTCAGGCCGCCCCACGCGTTGGCGCCACCGTAGTTCTCTCCCTCGACCCAGTCCCACGTCTCGTGTCCCGGCTGACCCTCACGCGGGATCGTGTGAAAGATCCATTTCAGCTCGCCTGACACCGTGTCGTAGGCGCGGATGTGCCCCGGCGAGGCATCGTAGCTCTCGTTGACGCGCGACGCGATGATCAGCAGGTTCTCGAAGACGGCGCCAGGCGACGTCATCTCGATGACGGCCGTTTCTGGGTCCACACCAAGGTTCTGTCTGAGATCGATGAACCCACGTCGGCCGAACGACGTAATCAGGGCGCCCGATTTCGCATCGACGGCATAGACTCGATCCCTGACGAAGTGGAAGATGCGCTCGCCTTGAGCGCCTTTCCAATACGTGACACCACGATTGCGCAGCCTGACAATCTCGCCGTCGTTGTGCTTGGCCGGATCGAACACCCAGATCTCCCGCCCTGTCGACGCCTCCAGCGCCACCGCCTTCAAGCTCGCCGTCGTCACGTACATCACGCCGTCGACGACGATCGGGTTGACGTACATCGTCGAGCGATCGTTCGCATCGCGCGTCCGGTATTCCCAGACGGGCTGAAGCTTATGGACGTTGCCCGCGTGAATCTGGGCGAGCGGGACGTACTGATTGCCCTTGGGATCCCCTCGATAGACGGGCCAGTCCACGTCGAGGTCCCCGTTGGTCGTGGGACGAGTCAGCGCAACGGTGCTGGCAGCGCAGAACACCGCCGCGATTGCATACGGGACATACGAGCGTCTGCTCATCACCCCTCTTCGGCGCCCCGGGCCGTTCCGACGCCGGGCACGGGCGGCAAGAGCCTGAACCACCCCTGCAGCCACGCGATCAGATAGAAGCGTTCGAGGCGAAGTCTCGTGCGCAGTGTCGGCTTCCAGTATCCGGCGAGCAGGGTCACGACGGCGTTCTGGAGGCTTGGCGGCGGCTCGGCATGATAGAAGACATCGCGGAACGGACGCGTGTAAAAGCCGGTGACGAACCGCCGAAACGCCACGTAGCGGGCGCGTTGGACGCGATTGAACTTCGCGAAACGGCGCGCCGAGAGATCGTCCTCTTGCAAAGCCTCGTGGAGCAGACGCCCCGCCTCGACCCCCGATTCGAGCGCAATCGCCACGCCGGTCGAAAAGACGGGATCGACGAACGACCCGGCGTCACCGACCAGCAGCCAGCGGTCGCCCGCATACCGCCGCGCACGGTACGAGAAATCCTTCTCGACGCGGACGGGCCACTCACGCTTGGCGTTCGCCATGAGGCGTCGAAGGGCGGGCGCTTCTCCGATCGCCTGGGCGAGGTAGTCCTCGTGACTCACGCGGGGCAGCCGATCGAAGACGTCGCGGCGCAGCACGACCCCGACGCTCATGAGCTGCGCGTCGATGGGGATCACCCACATCCAGCCGAGGTCGTCGCGCGCAATGATGCGGATGTCGGTCGGCCGAGGCCCTGTCGCGCGCGGCACCCCAGAGAAGTGCGAGAAGATGGCGATGTTCGCCAGCTGGGGCTCGGGCACGCGGAGGTCGAGCTTCCGCGCCAGCAGACCCGAGCGGCCGGACGCGTCGATCATCGCACGTGCGCGCACGACACTCCGCGTGCCGCGGCCGCATGCCACGTCCAGCGAGACCGACGCGGCGTCGATCTGCGCGTCGAGCACCCGCGAGGGCTGATGGACGGTCACGCCGGAGCGGGCGGCGTGCGCCAGCAGCGCCTGGTCGAACTTCGCACGGTCGACTTGCCAGGTCTGCGGCTGGGGCACCTCGTCGGACACGGAGAACCCGATGTCCGACTCGAACCGGCCGTCCGCGGTCCCGAAGATGGCGCCCCATTTCTCCGGAAAGCGCAGGGCGCGGATCGCCGCCGCCGCGCCAATGGCATCCAGCGACTCGTTGGTGGAGGCGAGCAACGACTCCCCAATATGAAATCGGGGAAAGCAGTCGCGCTCGAACAGCCCCACCTTGTGGCCGCGGAGTGCCAGCATGGTCGCGGCGCTGGAGCCGGCGGGGCCACCACCTACCACCACCACGTCGTAATCCACGCGCACAGTATATGGGGACTGTCCGCTAGAATTGAGGCCCATGGATTCGTTTCTCCCGATT